>JBDNHG010000638.1:0-4576 GCA_041688925.1 Acidimicrobiales bacterium
CGGCACCGACCGCAATGTACGTCGCCCAGCGGAGGAGATCGCCGTTGGGCTCAGTCGCAGCTGCTCGGTTGTTTTCCCTTGGCGCCACCGCTACATCCTGCATTCATCGACCGGGTCAACGGTATGCGATAGATCGCTGCATTCGGCGCACAAACGGGCGCATTGGGCCGCATGGTGTCGCACCAGACGGAACCGGCCACTATGGTTTCGGCGCGGCAGGCGCAGGGAGACCGCAGGGAGACATCGTGGCCAAGACAAGCAGTGGGGTTGATCTCGCAGAGATCGGGATCTTCTCAGAACTCTCGAAGCGTGAACTGAAGTCGGTCGCGCGTCTCATGACCGAACTCGAACTGAAGGACGGCGCCACGCTGACCCGGCAGGGCGAACCCGGCCGTGAGTTCATGATCATCAGCAGCGGCACCGCCAAGGTCGAGATCGACGGCGTCACCGTTGCCCATCTTGGTCCGGGTGACTTCTTGGGCGAACTCGCCGTGATCAGCGGCACGCCTCGCACCGCCACCGTGACCGCCACATCTCCAATGGTCGTCGAGATTCTCAATCGGCGTGAATTCATGTCACTGCTCGATGAGAGCGCCAATCTTGGGCGCAAGATCCTGGTCGGAGCCGTCAAACGCCTACAGATCAACGAAGGCACCAAGACCAACTGAGCCGGTGCAGCGAGGACCTACGTCCCTTTTTCGAGGTGCGACGCATGTCGGCCCTCACGAGCTGCGAGACTTGAAAAACGATGCGCGCGATTCTCTTTCCTCACATCGCCCATATCGCCAGTGATGTCGGATGGTCAACAATCCAGACCCTTCTCGTGGTTGCGACTATCGGCTTCCTATCCCTGTTGGTCATCGAGAACGCGTCGGTCAAGCACGGCCGAATCACCATTCGCGGGGTACGAACGCCACTGGCGGCAGCGTTGGTGCTGGCGCTCACCGCCGTGGTTGCCCCAACCCCCGGCTTTGCACAGAGCCCCATTGGCCCAATGGGGCTACCCGACCTGATCAGCGACCCGCCCTTCATTTGGATTGAGCGTGATCTGCACAATGTCGACGGCGATGTCATTCGTGTGCTCTCGTTTGACGGGTTCTTGCACAACATCGGCGACGGCGCGCTCGACCTCGCTGGCAACCCGCAACTCGAGAATGGTGTAAAACAGCGGGTGTTCGACGGCGAGAAGTGGGAAGAAGTCGGCAGCCCGCTCGTGCGATTCGAAACCGATGACGGACACAACCACTTCCACCTCATCAACGCCGCGGCCTACTCGTTGTGGAACGACGCACGAACCGCTGAGGTAGCAGATGGCTCGAAGATCGGCTTCTGCCTGCTCGACACCTTGCAGATCGAACGCGGCGTCGATGCTGCTTACCTCATCGACGAGATCAATTACTGCAACGTCGACAAACCTGATGCCACCGAGCTGCGCATGGGAATCTCACCAGGGTGGGTCGATGTCTACGAGGCAAGTGTCACCTTGCAGTGGGTCGACGTGTCCGAGACGGCGCCGGGTCGGTACTGGATCGGCTCGATCATCGACCCGAACAACGAGATCGTCGAGAGCAACGAAGACAACAACGTGCTCACCTTCTCTGCCAACAAATACGCGGTCAGCGGGTACGTCGCCCGCACGCTGCCGCCACAGACCCAGCCCCAGATCATGCTGAAATCGACCGTCTATGGCACGGTCGGCCAAGTGGCCTATGTGATCGTCGACGAACCCGAACATGGCGCGTTATCTGTGCCGGCCAACGTTGACCTCCTCGATCCAAACATCGTCTATCAGGCCGACGCCGGCTTTATCGGCGCTGACTCGTTCTCCTATTACGCGCACGACACCAACACACAGTTCCCTTACGAGGCCGAGATCGTGACGGTCGAGATCGAGGCCGATGGGTCGACCACCCAAGCAGCCGACGACACAACACCGCCGAACGTGACCATTGCTGTCGGTGCCGATGGCGCAGCGACCACCGGCTCGATCGATGCGCAGCGTTATGACCGCATGTCGCTACCTATGCGCATCGATGGTGCTGGCGATGCCGACGTTCGATGGTATGGCCGAGACCTGCCGGCTGGGCTCACCGTCGATGCCGAAACCGGCCTGATCGAGGGCGAGCTGGCATTACCCGCCGAATCGGCCAGCACGATCGTTGCCCGGGTCGATGGCGTCGATGTCGAGACTGCACTGGCGTGGAGTGTCGAGGATCAGCCTCAAGCCAGCCTGCGGGCGGTCAACAACATTTCGACGGCTCTCGAACGACGAGACATTGTGATTGGGGCTGGCACGGCAGAGACGACCTACGAAGCGACCGGGCTACCCGCCGGCGTGGTACTCACCGAGGGTCAACCCAGCATTTTGGGTGTTCCGACCGAGGCCGGCAACTTCGATGTCGTCGTCAATGAGTTGCGCGACGGTGTCGTCGTCGACAGCATTGCTTTCACCCTGACGGTTCGCCCCGCCGCCAGGCCCGAGTTTGCCCTGTAGTGGCCACCCGGCGCTGCCTAGACTCATGATGGTGCAAGGCAAGCTGGGCCATATTCTCGACACGGGCTCGGCGCTGAGCCAATGGTGGATCATCGCAGCCGTTGCTCTGGTCGGGTTCGTCATAGTCGAGCATCACATCGTTGCCGGCTTCGACCGTGTGCAGTTGGCTCGCCGAGGCCGGGTCGCTATTGGCATTGCCGTGATTGCCGCACTTGCAGCACTTGGTGCAGTTGCAGCCCCCACCAGCGATGCCCAGTCGGCGGCGATGCTGCCCGATCTGATCAGTGATCCACCACGACCGGCATTCTTGACCGAGCTGAACACACCCGATGGCGGCACCCGCCTCGTCGCGACCTTCGACGGTTATGTGCACAACATCGGCGAAGGTGCGCTCGATGTGGTCGGCAATCCGCAAGAGACCAATGGCATGCAGCAACGAGTGCGCAACGGCGATAGCTGGGAGACCGTCGGCTCGCCAACGGTCCGATTCGAGACCGACGATGGCCACAACCACTTCCACCTGATCGCGGCGATCGACTATGTGTTGTGGAACGAACTCCAAGGCACACAGGCAGCGGCCGGGTCAAAGATCGGGTTCTGCCTGGTCGATACCGAACAGATGGAGCCGGGATCCAATCAGGCATATAGCGAAGCTCTCGACAACTTCTGCGAAGAGAACAATCCCGGCGCAACCGACCTGCGCATGGGCATCAGCCCCGGATGGCGAGACATCTACGACGCAACGACCACGTTGCAGTGGGTCGACATATCAAACACGCCACCCGGGCGTTATTGGATCGGCGCTATAACCGATCCCAACAACGAGATCCTCGAGAGCAACGAAGACAACAACGAGCTGATCTTCTCCAAACAGACAATGTCGGTACCCGGCTTCGCCCCTCGCCGACAAGCACCGGTCGCCATCGCTGAGCCTTCGAGCGAAATCACGCTCACTTCGACCGCTCATGGCAGCGTCACGTCGCCGGTCTATGTCATCGAGCAGGGGCCTTCCTCCGGCAGGCTCGATGTGCCCATCGGATCAGATCTTGGTGCCTCAACGCTTCGCTATTTTCCCGACGAAGGTTTCGAGGGCACGGACGAAATCGTCTTCTCGGTGCATGACGCAGCCAGCCCGTATCCGTTCGATCGCCCGACCCAAACAATCGAGCTTCAGGTTGCGGCCGGCGCCGGCCAGGCGCCTGAGGGCCCCGATGCCGGGCAAGATCTCACACCATCGCTAGCGACGGCGAGCAGTTTTTTCGAGTCGAGCGTCGGCGAAGCGATCACCATCGACATCGAAAGCGTCGACGCCACGGGCGGGCCGGCACGGCTCTTCGCCACCGGGCTCCCCGCAGGCTTGACCGTCGACTCCGTCGACCAGAACATCAGGGGCGTCGCAATCGAAGACGGCATCTTCGAGATCACGCTCGTTGCAATCGGAGTCGACCCGGCCGCGGTTGCGACACTTGACATCACCTGGATCGTCAACCCGAATGACACGGTCGGCGGGCTCACCAATGTCGCCGATCAATCGAGCCCACGAGGTGAACTGACCCGCCTTCGCGTCGGAACAAATGCACTTGGACTGTCCCTCGATGCAAGCGGATTGCCTCCTGGGCTAGCGCTCAAACCAGGCTCACCTCTGGTCGAAGGCACGCCCACCGAGGCAGGCACGTACAACGTGGTCATCCGCCAGGCCAACAGCAGCCAACCAGACGGCGGCAATCAAGACAGCGGCAATTCAGACGGCGGCGCAGCCGAGACCTCGTTCACCTGGACGATTCGGCCGTCGGTAGCCATCGAGTTCGCTCTCTAGCCAAGCGCCGATCCAATAGCAGCCAACGCACAGGAGCGCCTTCACACCGCGGGCGCTATCAACGCTGTCACACCGCTGGTTCATACTGGCAACGTGCGGTTGAGTTCGGGAAACCGAGATCGATGACACAGCTCGCGACGCTGGCACAACACGTCGCCGTTCTGCGTACAGCGAGGTCACCATGACCCCCGAACAATCGTCCCATCCCGACCCAACGCCTCGTCGGCCTGTTCCGATGAGCTCCAACCTCTTGCGTCGACAGCTCC
>JBDNHG010000639.1:0-5699 GCA_041688925.1 Acidimicrobiales bacterium
GCACGCTGAACAGCAGAAACAACACGGTCGCGGCAATGTAGGACGTGTAGTTGAAGGTGCGTCCTTTGTAGATGTCGGCTTCGCGGACCGCTTCACGCACACCAAGAATCGACAACAGCGCCACATCCTTTTGCAGGCTGACCACCGTGTTCATCAACGCTGGGATTACGTTGCGCACTGCCTGGGGCAGGATGGCGAATCGCAGCGATTGCCACTGTGTGAGCCCGAGCGCCCGCGCCGACGACCGCTGGCTTTCGGGCACGGCGTCGATGCCTGACCGATAGATCTCGGCGGCGTACGCCGAGTACGACAGCGTCATAGCGACAATGCCCCAGAACTTGGCCGACGTCGTCAAACCCTGAATGCGCAGCGACGGCAGGCCGAACCCGATCAGATAGATGAGCAGCACCAGCGGGATGCCGCGAAACAGGTCGGTGTAGACGGTGGCCATGATGCGCAACGGCGTGAATGCCGGCCCCCGCAGACTGCGCATGACCGCCACGACCAACGCCAGCACGGCGACAGACACGGTCGAATAGGCGAACAACTCGATGTTGATCCAGAACCCTTTGAGGACCCGAGGCCACGAGTCGACGAAGTCTTCGCGGCTGAAGAACTGGGCCTTGACCCGCGGCCAGTTCGGGCTACTGAGAACGAGCGCGATGATCGCGCCGAAGACGATGACCGTCGACGCGGTTGCGATGACGCTCGACCGCACACCCTCGCGTCTCCACAAACCCGGAGGACCTTCGTCCTCGAGCTCGTCAAGTGTCGGCGCGGTGTCAGTCGAGGTCATCGCTGCGGCCGGTCAGGAGCAGGCGAAGTCGAGCCGAAGCCGCGCGGACGCACTTTTTCCAAGGCTCGAGGGACGAGGGCCGGTGTATGCATCTGTGTCGGATCTGACGAATGTCAGGAGCAGGCGAAGCCGAGCGGGAACTCAGTTTGTCAGCGTCGGGATCGACCCGCCGCTGGCCAGCCATTCATCTTCGAGACCGGCGATGGTGCCGTTCTGCTTCAACGTGGCCAATGCCTTGTTCACGCACGAGACCAGCGGGCTGCCTTTTTCGAACAACATGCCGAGTTCGTCGGGTTCGCTGCTGCGGGGCAACAGCCCGAGAATTGAGGCGTCGGGGATCTCGACAGCGGTGACGTAATATGCCGTTGGAAGGTCGAACACGATGCCGTCGATCTGACCAGCGTCGAATGCTGACTTGGCCGCGACGTTGTCGTCGAACACCGCAGCGTCGGTCGTGGGCTGCACGATCTCTTCGAGGTAGTCGAGGCTCGTCGTCGCGATCGCGGCACCGAGCCGCAGCTCTTTGAGGTCGGCGACCGAGGTGGCCGAAGCAACGGCAGAATCGGGTGAACCAATGATCGCCTGTTCGACCTCGTAGTAACCGTCGGAGAAGTCGACGACTTCGGCTCGATCGGGTGTGATCGAGTACTGCTGGATGTTGAAGTCGTAGTCCTTGGCGCCGGGGGCGACCGCGCCGTTGAAATCGGTGCGGGTCCAGGTGACGTTCTCGATACCCATCTCGGCGGCCAACGCATAGACCAGCGCAGACTCGAAACCTTCGCCGCTCTCTGGATTGTCATCGGCGATCCACGGCAAGAATGCCGGTTCGCCGGTAGCTACAGTCAGCGTGCCGTCGGTCTTGAGTGGCGGCGCATCACAATCGACAGCTTCGCCGCCCCCGCTCGCTGTTTCGTCATCGCTGCCACCGCACGCAGTGGCAAGCATGGCCAAGGCCACCAATAGGGTCAGAAGTACTTTGCGCATGTCGACGCTCCCTCCAGAGTTGGACGACCTGACTCTATTGCGCATCGCGAATTGCCGCGCAGATCATCGGCACAACGTTCGCGATGACCGCCGTCGGCTCGATCGTCTCCTGGACACTTCGCACGAGACACTGCGTATTAAGCATTTCCTTCTAGACAATTTTGACGTACAGATTTCTACTAGACAGTTTCCTCTCAATAATGGAACACTGATCTCGTACGCGCTGTTGTTCTGCCTAGAAACAACGCGGTGTACTGCCCGTTGCTGCACGATCCTCCTTCCCGTCGGTCGTGCACGCAACGGCGCACCCGACGGTGTTGCTGTTGTGCTTGCTTCGCGGCGCACCCGACGGTGTTGCTGTTGTGCTTGCTTCGCGGCGCACCCGGCCTTCGTCGGACCCTGCTGGGTCGTGTCGCACCGGCCTCGTCCCTCGGCCCTGAGGCGTCTTGTCGTTCTGCTGGGTCGTGTCGCACCGGGTCTGATCCCTCAGTCCTGCAGGTGGTCGGTTTGGCTGGGTAGCTTGGAGGGATGTTCGAGAATCTGCGCAGCACGATGAAGTTCCGCAAGCTGACCTTCGATGGCGTCGAACGCAAGCTCGAGCGGGCTGCGAACATCGATGATCTCCGTCTGATCGCCAAACGCAACCTGCCCGGTGGCGTGTTCGACTACGTCGACGGTGCCGCCGAAGACGAAGAAGCACTGGCCCGCAGTATCCGAGTGTTCGACGATGTACTGTTCCGCCCCCGGGTGCTGCGTGACATGACCACCGTCGACATGTCCACCACGCTGCTGGGCAAGACGATCCCCATGCCCCTCGCTCTGTCGCCTACCGGGTTCGGTCGTATCTCCGATTCGCAAGGCGAACTGGCCGTTGCTCGGGCCGCGGCGCGACTCGGTCTTCCGTACACATTGTCGACACTCGGCACCCGCTCGATCGAAGAAGTCGCCGCCGTCAGCGATGGCCCGAAATGGTTCCAGGTCTATGTCTGGAAAGACCGCGGACTAGTCAAAGAGATGATCGATCGAGCACACGTTGCCGGATACGAAGCGATCGTGATCACCGTTGACTTCGCTACGCTCGGCCGCCGCGAACGCGACATCCGTCGTGGATTCACACTGCCGCCGAAGCTCGGACTCGACACGATTGTCGACGGCATCATGCACCCTCGTTGGACGTATGACTTTGCAACCTCTGAGCCAATCCGATTCGCCAACGTCACCGGCACCGGTGGTGAGCGCGACGGCACCGATGCCGTGGCGCTCGGCCCGTATGTTGCCGAGCAGCTCGACCCGTCACTTTCGTGGTCTGACATCGAGGGCTTCCGCGACCTGTGGCCCGGCCCGATCATCCTCAAGGGTGTGCAAGATGTCGACGATGCTCGAAAAGCGGCGGACATCGGCATCGAGGCGGTTGCGTTGTCGAATCACGGTGGGCGCCAACTCGACTCGTCTCCTGCACCATTCGAGCTGTTGCCCGCAACGGTCGACGCGGTGGGCGACCGGGTCGAGGTTCTGGTCGACGGCGGTGTGCGCCGCGGTTCCGATATCGTCAAGGCCGTTTCTCTGGGAGCGACCGCTTGCATGGTCGGACGCGCCTACCTCTACGGCTTGGGCGCCGGCGGCGAACGCGGGGTCGACAAGGCGCTTGGATTCTTGCACGACGAATGCGAACGGACGATGAAACTCATCGGCGCCGCATCGATCGGCGAACTCGGTGCTGACTATATCCAACCCGCCTGACCCTCTGCGAAACGATGATTCTCTCGCAACACTGTCAGTCATCTCGCTCCTTTCAAGAGCAATCAGACCGGCAACCCCAATATTGTCACACTACGAAACTCGACGCTATGACGACGGGGTAACGCATACCCTTGCACTCGTGAACTTTGCGATTGGGCCCGATGACGTTCGTGCTGCGGCAGCGCGCCTCGACGGCGTCGCCCACCGAACACCGCTGCTCGAATCGCGTCGCCTCAACGAGCGGCTCGGCGCACAGATATTGCTCAAGGCCGAGAATCTGCAACGCACCGGATCATTCAAATTCCGGGGTGGTTACAACGCGGTGGCGATGTTGACGCCCGCACAGAAAGCAGCGGGGGTCGTTGCGTTCTCGTCGGGCAACCATGCACAGGGTGTTGCACTCGGTGCACAGTTGCACGGCGTCTCCGCCAAGATCGTGATGCCAAGCGATGCGCCCGCCAACAAGCTCGAGGCCACCCGGGGATACGGCGCCGAGGTCATCACCTATGACCGCTATACCGAGAACAGCGAGCAGATCGGCGCCGATCTGAGTGAACGCGAAGGACGAGCGCTGATCAAGCCATACGACAACCCGTCGGTGATGGCCGGTCAGGGCACCGTGATGTTCGAAGCGTTGACCGACGAGCCCGCTATCGACTCGATCGTCGTGTGCCTCGGCGGCGGAGGGTTGCTGTCAGGGTCGGCCACCATTGCGAAAGACCTGCGGCCCGACATCGAGGTATTCGGCGTTGAGCCGCTCGCCGGCGACGACCACAAGCGGTCTCGCGAAGCGGGCGAACGGGTAGCGATCGCTGTGCCCGTGACCATCGCCGACGGCCAACAAACAACATCGCCCGGCGAACTGACCTGGCCGATCAACAATGCATACGTCAACGAGTTTCACAGCGTGACCGACGACGAGATCATCACAACCATGCGGCTGTTGTTCGAACAGTTCAAGATCGTTGCCGAACCCAGCGGAGCATCGGCGCTCGCCGCAGTCGTGCACGGCCAGATTCCGGTCGCTGGTCGAACCGTTGCCGTGACAATCAGTGGAGGCAACATCACCGCGACCCGTTTCGCTGAACTGGTCGGCTGACGTCAGGCGCACCTCGCAGCTGCTGCCATTTATTCAAGACGGGGAAGAACCTGCATGCGACACTGAGTCCATGACCGAACGAGCGCACAATCTGTCCACCCATCCAATCCATCTGGGGCTGGGCGCAACCGCGGTCGTCGAACCAGTCTTCACCGGAGACATGGCCTGGTATGGCGGCTACGTCGAGCGCCATGAAGCCGACGGAACTGAAGCTCGACTCGTCTCGATGGGCGAACACAACGGCGCGTGGGATATGTGGGAGATGCACCCGAATGGCGCCGAGGTCGTTTTGTGCACGGTCGGCACACTGTCGCTCACCCAAGAGTTGCCCGAGGGCGACGTCACCACGGTGCTGCGGGCCGGCGAGTACATCGTGAACCCGCCTGGCGTGTGGCACACCGCCAACGATGGGTCGGCCGGAACTGCCTTGTTCATCACCGCCGGCGTTGGTACCGAGCATCGTCCACGGTGAGCAATTGGCGTCACGATGTGTGAGCAGGAACGACCGCGGTAGGGAAACGTGATCGGGCGACAAGCCGTCGAAGCCGCGGTGTGCCGATCGTATGTAGGAACTCTTCGTCGCTGCGTTTGCCGAGCACGACGATCTCGGCTGTTTCTCCCGCCTGGCGAACTGCACTGATCACCGATGAGCAATCGATATGTGTCGAGATGGCAAGGTTCGGGTGGGACGAGGCGAGTTCGGCTGCCATGTCGCCGAGTTCATCGCTCGCCCATTTTGCGGAGACGCCGGTGCCCAGGTACGACGCCAGGACGTCTGATGCCGAGTCGATCGGAAAGACCGGCCGATAGGCCACCGAGTGCAGCAGCACGAGCGGCAGGCCTCGCTCTTCGGCGAAATCGGCTGCCCACTCGGTCGCTGCGTTCGCAGGCTTGCCATAACCAACACAGGCGACCACCGGAGGATTCAGACCGATGGAACGAGGCGGCTCGCGGCCCTCGATGACGATGACCGGCACGTCGGCTCGCCTCAGTAGCTCCTTGGCAACCGAACCGAGGCCGAATCCAAAGCCGCTTCCGTGTGGCCCGATGACAATCGCATCGGCCTCGAAGTCGGCCGCC
>JBDNHG010000640.1:0-4812 GCA_041688925.1 Acidimicrobiales bacterium
AAAAGCGTGGGCGAACACAACGAGCACGGGGCGAGGTGATTGACGCAGAGCGCATGCGAGGGCATGGATACGGTCAGCTTGGCCCGGGTCTGGGACGGCGTGAAGGGCGCCGCCTCGCCGCGAGGTGAACCACGAGCGAATCCGGTACGGAACAGCGCAGACGCGTCGGACAAGTTTGATGTCACCGACAACGTAGGCCGCCGCGGCGAGCGCGCAGGCACCTGTCCCGGCAACGATCAGCGCGCCGATCAGCCAACCGCCGGTCAACGTTCCCGTAGCCGAGGCACTGATAATCGCGATGAGCGCAACGGTCAGCAGTGCGACTTGAGAACACGACGCTGCCAAAAGATAGGCGCCGGCGACGTCTGGTGCAGGCCTGTTCTTTGACTTGCCGTGGCGCACGAACAGAGCGACGCCACCTAAACCACCGGTCTTTACCATCTTGTTCAGGGCATAGGCAGCCGCGCTGACTCGAGTCATCGAACCCAGGTTCGCGTCCATACCAATTGCCTGGTGAGCGGCGCGATTCAGCGCGCCGCGGTTCACAATCGCGAGTCCGCTCAAGCCCAGCGCGATAGCGAGCGGCATTACTCGGAGCTGAGGGAAGACCGCAATGCTGGCCAAGAAGTCACCGCTGCGGGTCCACACGAAGCCGAATGCGATGGCGACAAACACCCAGCGGAACCAGCTACGACCCAGCGTGACGCGGAACTCGCGTCGAGAGGCTGGAATAGCCGCGGGGTTCGACTGCATGGCCCGAGTATGAGGTCACGTCACTGAACAGTCCCTGAAGCGAGCTGAAGGCATTGTCAGGTCCGAGCGGTAGGACCTTTCAAGAGCGTGATGCACGAGCGAGCGCGATCTGCGAGCTTCTAAACGTCTTCACGCTGGTAGCGATCGCCGATCCAGCCGGCTCTTGAGCCACCAAGCACCGAGCCCGACGGCCGTCACCAGCACCGCGATGTTGGCCCAATGGCTCACTGCAGCGGTCTCGCCCCACCGGTCGCCCAGCCAGTAGCCGGCACCGATCAACAACAGGTTCCACAGGAACGATCCAGCAGTCGTGAGCATGATGAACCTCGCCAGTGGCATTCGGCGGGCACCAGCCGGGATCGAGATGAGGCTGCGCACTCCCGGAACGAGGCGGCCAAAAAGCACTGCCTTGCGGTCCCACCTGTCAAAGGCGCGCCACGACCGGTCGACCTCATCGGCAGACATGAGCGGCAGCCTGGCGACGATCCGAGCGATCCGGTCGGCACCGACGAGCGCACCGAGCGCACCGAGCGCGTAGAGCGCGTAGAGCGCGTAGAGCGCGTAGAGCAACAGTGCCCCGACGACGCTGCCTATCGTCGACCACACGAGCACAGATATGAAACCGAGTCGGCCGATCGCAGCGAGATAGCCCGCCGCTGGCAGCACGGCTTCGCTCGGGATTGGCGGAAAGAGATTCTCGATAAGGATCACGGCGCCGACCCCTATCGACCCGAAGCGGTCGATTACATCGGTGATCCAACCTGCGACACCGCCGAGTTCAACCGACGTCGTCTGGGCGAGGAGCTCACTAATGGCCATCGCCGAAGAATGCCTGACCTGTGCTTAACGGAGCCTGAAACCTGCCAGGGCGAATTCCCTCTGGTCGGCTGACGTTCTGTTCAGGGTCCTTCAAGGATCCTTCAGCGGCGTCATGTCATGGTGATCTCATCCCGAGAAACACTCGGGCAAACCCCACCAAAAAGGAACACACCAACAATGAAACCCCTGAACCGAACCACCAAGCTCGTAGGCACTGCAGCCGCCGCTGTTGGTCTCCTGCTCGGGGCGGCCGGCGTCGCAAGCGCCGTGTCCGGCCCGACCGAAGTTTCGGCCCAACCAGCGATATCGCAGACGGCGCCCGACAACGACACAATCGACACCAACGAAGCGAATGATGCGAACGAGACGCCAGAACAGGAAGCAGCCGAGGACGCCGCTGAGCAGGAACTGCTCAACTCGTTCTCGGTCAGCCCTGACCAGGCATCTCAGGCCGCTCTCGCAGTCGTGCCCGGCACGGTCGACGAGGTCGAGATCGACAATGACGGTGCGTCGCCGGTATTCGAAGTCGAAATCATCGACGCAAACGGCCAAGAGGTAGAGGTGACTGTTGATCCCAACACCGGTGATGTCATCGACCACGTGGTCGAAGGCCCCGACGACGAGGCCAACGAAGGCCCAGAAGCCAATGAGGCCAATGAGGCCCCTGAAGCAACGGAGGTACCTGGAGGGTCAGCGGATGGGTAGAGCGCGAAGCTCCGAAACCGCATGACCCTGAGGAACCCTGCGACAGGTGCTGTGTCTATGCGTTGGGTTCCCTGGATCCAAACTGAACCCAACGCACGTTTCTTCCCTCCCCGCTGGGGTCGGCGCATCAGCGCCGGCCTCAGTGCCGCGTTCAGCAATCTTTCAGGAAGCCAATGGCAAGCTGGGACTCACGAAAGGCAACGCCATGCGCATACTTGTGGTCGAGGACGAACCAGCAATCGCCGGGGGCCTACAACGCGGCCTCGAGGCTGAGGGATACTCGGTCGACGTCGCCAGCGACGGCCTCGACGGCCTGTGGATGGCCCGGGAGAATCCTTATGTGGTCATTTTGCTCGACATCATGTTGCCGGGCATGAACGGCTACAAGATTTGTCAAACGCTTCGCGAGGAAGAGATCTGGACGCCGATCTTGATGCTCACCGCGAAAGAAGGTGAGTACGACCATGCCGAAGGATTGGACACTGGTGCCGATGACTATCTCACCAAACCCTTTTCGCTGCCCATTCTCACCGCCCATATTCGTGCGCTCATCCGGCGCAATGGCTACGAGCGGCCTTCTATCCTGGCGATCGATGATCTGACGCTCGATCCCGCAAGCCGGCAGTGTCGACGTGGTGAACACCAGGTAGAGCTCACGCCACGAGAATTCGCGATCCTGTATTTCCTGATGCGCATGCCGGGCCAGGTAGCCGACAAACGCGAGATCCTGGCCGGAGTGTGGGACGACGAGTTCGAGGGTGATCCGAATATTGTCGAAGTGTATGTTGGGCGACTGCGTCGGAAAATCGATGCACCGTTCGGACGTTCGAACCTCAAAACCGTTCGCGGTGCTGGCTACCGCATGGCTCGCGATCCCGGCAACGAAACGGCCGAGCTCGAACCATCGAAGTCAACCCCGTGACACGGTTACGGCTGAAGACCGTGCGGGGCCGCACGACTGCGGTCGCGGTGGCGGCGGTGGCCGTGGTGCTCATTATCGCTGCGCTCGGCCTGGTTTTGCTTCAGCGCCAAGTGCTGGAAGATGCGGTTGATGATGGTTTGCGGCAACGGGTAGCAGACCTCAGCGCACTCATCGAGCAGAGTGACGACTTCACCAATCTTGTGAGCGCCACCGTTGGTGACGACACGATCGTCCAGATCGTCGACTCGAGCGGTCACGTTGTGGCATCGACGACCAACCTCGACGAAGATGACTCGATCGTTGACCGAGATGCCGACGCCGATATCGAAGTATTCGATGTTGACCAAATCGAGCTTTCCGAGGACCACGACGAGAGCTTCCGAGTTGCTTCGGTACAGGCTCGGACGCCCGCAGGTGAGCGTGTGACGGTCTACGCGGGCTCGCCGACAGAAAATGTTCGCGACAGCGTAGATGCACTGACCAAGGGCCTGGCGATTGCGCTACCGCTCCTCTTGTTGTCGCTCGCCGTCGTGTTGTGGTTCGTCACCGGGCGTGCGCTACGCCCTGTCGAGGCAATCCGAGCCCAATCCGAACGTATTGGTGCTCGGGATCTTGACCAACGAGTGCCGACGACCGGGTCGGGCGACGAGGTCGATCGGCTTGCGCAGACGATGAATCAAATGCTTGGCCGCCTCCAACTCGCGAGCGAGCAACAACGCAGCTTTGTTGCCGATGCTTCCCATGAACTGAAGACCCCCCTCACCGGCATCATCACCCAGATCGAAGCAGCAGGCTCGGTCGGCACCATCGATGCGTACGCATCGTCCTCAGAAACCGCCCTGGTCGAAGCTCACCGAATGCGCCGCCTCATCGAGGACCTGCTTGCACTTGCCAGGGGCGATGCGAGTCGCCCCGATCGTGGCAAACAATTGATTGATCTGGACGACATCGTTCTCGACGAAGCCCGCAGAGGCCGAGGCACCGGCGCAACGGTGCAGACCGGCCACGTATCGGCTGGGCAAGTCCGCGGCAACGCCGACGATTTGCGTCGCGTTGTGCAGAACCTGTTGGACAACGCACGGCGGCACGCAAAAGACGTCGTCACCGTTGACCTCACCGAGACGGGCGACACTGTTCGACTCACGGTCGCAGATGACGGCCCAGGTATCGCCCCTGCTGACCGAGAACGGGTCTTCGATCGCTTCGTCCGGCTCGACGCAGCCCGTGATCGACGTGCCGGAGGCGCCGGCCTGGGGCTCGCCATCGTCAAAACCCTCGTCGAGGCCCACGGTGGCACAATCGCCATCGAGGATGGCCGACTCGGAGGGGCAAAGGTCGTTGTTGACCTACCCGCGGTGACGAGGTGACCTTTCAGTTTCTGTTCAGCTGAATGGGCGCACAATACGGTCATGAAAGAAAACATGCCCCGAACTCAGGTAGTGGTGCCAGACGCAGTCTTCGAAAACGGCGCTCGTGTGAGCGGCCTTGACCATGAGCGCATCACGCCAATGGGCCGCACCGGCCGGTTGGCAATAGTTGTGACCGCGGTGATCCTCGCCGCAGGCGCTATCGCCGTTGCTGCTGTGGTTGCGGTATCTGCGATCGTGCTAGTC
>JBDNHG010000641.1:0-1367 GCA_041688925.1 Acidimicrobiales bacterium
GACTTTGAACAGGAACGCACTGCGACCAATCTGATGCGGCCACAACGCGGCCTGCACCGGGTGACCTTTCCCGACACCGAAGGCGTCGAGTTCGCGCTGAGCCATGGCGCGTGGATCGAGCTGCTCACGGCCAACGGGTTCCGCATCGACCGACTGATCGAGCTGTACGCGCCCGACGAGGGCGGCCCTGAGCGCTACTCGTACTACGACGCGTCGTGGGCCCGGCAATGGCCACCCGAAGAAATCTGGTGCGCCACCTACTTGGGGTAGCCCGCACTTCCGACACGACGACGCCCGCGTCAGGCCAAGCATCTAGTGTTGGCCGATGCGACTTCGTCGGGCCGAGTGGGATGTTGCGATGCCAGCCGCCCTCGTCGCCTACTGGACGGCGTGGAACGAGCCAGACCTCGACGCCGTGCCAGCACTGCTCGCTCACGCCGTCACTAACGATGTCGAATGGAACGACCCGCGCGACTCGTTCACCGGCATCATCGAACTCGAGGCGGCAATTCGACGACTGCGCACGGGCAAGCCCGACTATCGATTTGTGATTACCTCCGAGATCGATTGCCACAACAGCCGGCTGCGGTATCGATGGGACATGCGACGCGGTTCCCGCACGTTGATGGAGGGTCTCGACATTGCCACGCTCGACCCGGCAACGGGACTGATCAACCGGGTCGACGGTTTCTTCGGGCACCCGACACCCATCGATCCTGACCTGAGCGGTGTGCCGTTAGAGCTGCGATAACAACATGTGGCCAGCACGTGTAACGCCTCGGCGCTTGGCGTTCGGCGATCGGCAGGCGAATGTGGTGGAGCGAATTGCGTGTAACGAAGGCGCTTCTTGTTCGTCTAGCTTGCCAATGGCGGTCGCCGAGCTCACCGAACGCAGAGGTATGTAGACATGATTGAACCAGGTTGGTATGTCGACTACGAGAACCCGAAGCAGATGCGGTAGCACGACGGCCAGGTATGGACCGACCATGTACACGCAGACCGCAAGAACCTGCCGGCGGCACCGGTTGCGCCCGGCGTGCCGGCGGTGCAAGACAGCGTTGCTGTGCCGCCGGGCGATACCAAGCAGGAACCGGCGTGGGTCAAGGCGATCATCTATCCGCTCGTGGGCATCCTCGGCGGCTTGATGCTCGGCGGCTTGTTATTCAACGCCATCGGTGCGATCACCCCGGTGACCGAAACATCGGGCACCGTGCGCCAACTCGACGTTGAGTCTTCGCTCAGCACGAGTTCGACCCACCGCGGGACGTACGTCATCTCGGGCACCACAGCCGCCGGCGATGACTGGGAAATTGTCGACGAAGAGGCCTATGACGTGCTGCAGTCCGAGGGGTATCCGCAGCCGGTCA
>JBDNHG010000642.1:0-6866 GCA_041688925.1 Acidimicrobiales bacterium
ACGATCCCGACGCACGGCCAGTACGAGTACATCGCTGATCGCCCGATCAGTGGCACGCCGCCGATCGCGCTCGACCTCAACGGCAACGGTCTCGAGTTCGTGCCGGCCTCAGCCGGGGTCACCTTCGACCTCGACGGCACCGGCGCACAACCCACGACGTGGCTCGCGGCCAACGACGGCTGGTTGTTCATCGAGTTGGTCGCCGACGGCAACGTGACTCGCGACGAGTTGAGTTTTGCGTCCACCGTTCCGACAGCCACCTCTGACCTCGACGCCCTGAAGGTCCTCTACGACGACAGCGGCGGCGGCGCCGGTGACGGCAGGCTCACCTCGGCTGATTCTCGATGGGGCGACTTCCGGGTCTGGCAGGATCTCAATCAAGACGGTCTGAGCACACCCGACGAAGTGCGCACACTCGCCGAAGTCGGCATTGTCTCGATCGGTCTCGACAGCGACGATTTGCAGATCTCGGCGCTTTCGGGTGCGGTGACCGTGCTGGGCAAGGCTGTCTTCACGCTCACCGACGGCAGTATCGGAACGGTCGGCGATGTGGTGCTCAACTCCACCATCCAGTTGCCCATCGAGGGCAAGTACGACTTCAACGGTGGCCCCGATTCGGTCTACATCGCTGATGCCGACACCGACTGGACCCTCTACGACAACTTCCTGACCGGCAGCGATGGTCGCGAAGGCGTCGACCTCAAGGACTTCAGCGACGTCGTCTTGCTCGGTGGCCCAGGCAACAACCGCATTCAGGTCTTCTCCTGGAACGGCAACGTACGCATCGACGGTGGAAGTGGTAGTGACACCATCATCCTGCACGCCGGTTCTGGTGCAAATGTCGTCGTCGATGATTCCGGTGCGGGCGACGAACTCACGATCATCGGTACTAACGCCGACGATCAGATCACCATCACTGAAACAGTCATCCAGGTCGTACCGGTCGGTTCGACCGTGCCGACGTTGCGAGTGACGCTGGGCGACCCACCGCCGGGAACCATTCGCGTCTCGGCCGGCGACGGAAACGATGAGATCACGGTGCTCGGGCTCGTCTCCGGTACCTTCCTCGTGCTCGACGGCGGTGCGGGCGCCGACGAATACGACTTGCAGAGGGCCAGCGACAACACCTTCACGCTCATCACCGACACCGGCGCAAACGACGGCACCAAAGACAAGCTCGTGGTCTTCGTCGACGGGACCCGGCCGAACGGCTACGCCGAACTGCGAGCAGACCAGGTCAAGTACAACAACACCGACCTTGGCGTCGCACTGTTCTTCAACGAATCGATCGAAGAATTCGAGACGAAGTCGGTCGATCCGATCCTGAATCTCGTTGGCAATGGCCTCTTCGTCATCACGACTGAGACCGTGACCTTCAACGGGGCGACGCACTCGCTGTCGGGCGTCACCCGCATCTCGATCACGACAACCGGCTCGGGCAGCACGATCGACGTCCGGGCAATACCGGCCACGGTTGAGTGCCCACCAGGTCTGCCGATACCGGGCGCACCACCCACCTGTGGTCTCAACGTCGTGGCAACCGCCGGGACCGGCGACACGATCATCGGCCCCGATGCGGTGAACGTCTGGTCGATCACCGACGCCAACGCTGGCTCGCTGTCGGGCACACCGAACCTGAACTTCATCGGTATCGAAAATCTCACCGGTGGCTCCGGCATCGACACGTTCGCATTCGGGCCGACCGGTTCGATCAGCGGCAACCTCGACGGCGCCGGCGGAGACGACATCCTCGACTACTCGCTCGTCACCACCGCTGTCACCATCGATCTCGCCAGCGGCAAGTACACCAGCCTCGAGACGATCATGGGCGGCACGGCCGCCGACGAACTCATCGGACCAGACGCCAATACCACATGGTCGATCACCGGTCCGAACAGCGGCTCACTCACCGACGTGGCATCGTCGCTGCTGCTGTTGGTGTTCTCGATGATCGAGAACCTGACCGGCGGCTCGGCCAACGACCAGTTCCTCTTCGGCCCCACTTCGGTCGTCAGCGGCGTGGCCGATGGCGGCGGCGGCGACAACCGCCTCGGCTTCATCGCTGGCACGGGCGTCGACGACGATGTGACCATCGGTGCGCCGACAGTCCGCTTCAATGCGAATGAGATCGAGTACGCAAACATCGCCACGATTGATGTCGAGACCCTCGATGGCGAAGACAGCATCAGCGTCGTGCCTGCACTGGCCGGCTTCCCCGAGACGGTCAACATCGAGAGCGGCGATGACGACGACGTCATCGACGTGCAGCTACTCGACGGCGCGTCCACAACCGTGAACATCGACGGCGGCGCTCCATCTGCCAGCGACAGCGTGACGATTCTGGGTACCGCGGGTGTCGACATCATCGATGTCACCGACCTGACGGTCACTTCTGGGGCCGTCATGGTGACCCTGGCGATGGTCGAGAACCTCGAGATCCTTGCCGGCGCCGGCGCAGACCAACTTTCGCTGACCGGCATCAGCGTCACCGGCGACATCGAACTCATGGGCGAGGGCGACGATGACAGCATCACCCTGACCTATCCGATCACGGCCGGCACGCTGGCGGTCGACGGTGGTACCGGCACGGCCGATCACCTCGACGTCGTGTTCGGAGCAACCGAAGACAACGTCACCATCGGCGCTGACACCGTGCAGGTCGTGGGCTTCACCACGGCCACCTATACGAACTTCGACACGTTCCTGCTCGACACCGGCGCAGGCATCGACCAGGTCACCGTCGATGACACCCACCAGGGGACGACGAAGATCGACACTGGGGCCGATGGCGACATCGTCGAGATCAAGTCGACGAGCACCGAATTGGTCGTCGACACTGGCCTCGCCATCGACACGGTGACCATCCGAACAATCGGCGCTCTGGTCACGCTCAACCTCGGCGACCAGAACGACATCGTCATCGTGGGCAGCACTGCTCCGGCAATCGTGGCCGGCATCGCTGCCTCCCTCATCGTCAACGGCGATCTCGGCGTCGACTCGTTGACCGTCGACAACTCCGGCGATGCCGCAGCAAACAGCGGATCGCTCACGAGCACCCAGATCACTGGGCTTGGCATGGCCATCGGCATCACCTATGACTCCATCGAGACGCTCGACATCAACCTGGGTGACTTCGTCGACAACTTCACGATCGTGTCCACACTCGATGACACGACGACGACGCTCAACAGCGGTGACGGCGCAGACATCATCGACGTACAGGCCATCAACGGTCCGACCAATGTGAACGCCGGCGACGGTTCCGACATCGTCAATGTCATACCGTCGGCCGCGGGCCCAGTTGACAGCCCGTCGGCACCGATCGGGTTCACTTCAGCAATCGGCCGTCTGTTGACGATCGATGGCGGTGGAGCACATGGTGACCTCGATCGCTTGACCTTCACAACGGTGTTCAGCTCGATCGACCCTGGCCGTCTGACCGGCACGACACTTACGGGCCTCCAGATGCCCGAGGGCATCGCCTATCTCGGCTTCGAAGCGCTCGATATCACGACCGTGATCGACAGCCTCGTGTTCGTCATCGAGAGCACGCATACCGGTTCGACGACCCTCACCAGCCGATCGATCAATTGCAACACCACGGACCCGGGTTACAACGTCGGCCCGTACAGCCTGGCCGCCGGCGCCTGCCGCTTCGACTTCCCCGATTCGCTCAGCGAAGATTCGGCTACCTACGACTGCCCGCTCGGCGGCACGCTGACCGAGGACACAACGCCTGACCTGACGACCGCCGACATCGACGACGTCATCGTGCTCGCTCGCTACTGCATCCTCGATCTCGCGGACAGCAACGCCGACACGATCGATGTTCTGTCGACCAGCGGAGAAACCGAGATCTCAACCGACGGTGGCGCCGACACCATCAATATCCAGACGATCGACGGCGCAACCACGGTGAACGCTGGCGATGGCGACGACACCGTCAACGTCGGCAGCACAGCACCGACACCGCCAGGCTCGCTCGATCCGATCACTGCCTTGCTCAAGGTGAATGGCGACGACGGCGAAGACACCCTCAACCTCGACGACACCGGCGACACCACCGCCGATACCGGCACGCTGACATCGACGACGGTCCGTGGCTTGGGCATGGCCGAAGGCATCGACTACATGACCTTCGAGAGGCTGAACATCGGACTCGGCACCGAAGGCGACCTGTTCGATGTCTTGTCGACCCACGACGGGCTCACCAACATCACGTCGCTCGCCGGCGGCGACGCAATCATCATCGAGAACATCAGCGGCACGGTCATTCTCGACACCGGTGACGCCGATGACTACATCGTCGTTCGCTCGACGAACCCCGGCAGCCTGTTGATCATCAACTCCGGAATCGGCGTCGACTGGATCAGCGTGCTCGGTCTTCAGGGCACCGTCATCCTGAACGGCGGCGAAGAGAACGACGTCTTCGAACTCGGAAGCAATGCCGAGTTGACGCCGCGCGCTGTCGACACCGGCGGCACGCTCGAGAACATCGTGGGCCATCTGGTCATCGGTGGCGACGAACCGCAGTCGAACTCGACAACGGCAACGAACGGCGCCGGCAATGAAGACACCCTCTATATCGATGACACCGGCTACACCGGTGACACGTGGGCATTGCTCACTTCGACCACGTTCAACGGCCTGTCCATTCCGCAGTCCAACGAAATCCAGACGGTTGTCGTCGATGCGGTGCGCGGCACCTTCTCGCTCAGCTTCGGCGGCGAGACGACCGGAGCGCTGCCGCACGACGCCAGCGCTGCCCAGGTAGAAGCCGCGCTCAGCGCCCTCAGCGGTATCGGTGCCGGCAATATCTCGGTGACCAAGAACGACGACGTTTATGTGCTGCGGTTCCAAGGCGAACTGACCAACACCGATGTTGCCGAGATCACGACCGACGCCTCGGGGCTGGTCAAGCTCATGGAGCTCGCCGGCGGAGGCGTGGCGACCGTCCTGGCCAAGGCCACACCGACCACCCGTGTCAATGGTGGCACCGGTGACGCCCGCAATGATCGGGTCGCGGTGACCGTGCGTGCGACCGGCGGAACGTTCAGCCTCTGGTATGACATCGACAACGATGGCGTGCAACAGGCCAACGAAACGACCGCTGCCCTTGCTCACGATTCCACGGCCGAGGCCGTGCGGGTCGCGCTGCAAACGATGCTCGCTCAAGGCGACCCGGCTCGCCTGCTCGATGTCGACTTCCTGGTCGAGCGTTATCTGGCCACCGATGCCCACGGACCGTCGATGGTGTACCTGACCGGCATGCAGGGCGTCCTCCGTCACGAACCGAACGCTCCCGGCGACACCCCACCGGGCGCCGACATGTTGTTCGCGAATGCCGGCACGCTGGTTGCCACCAGCCCCGACGCGGCGAGTGTCGCCGTCGAACTGGCGATGGATGGCATCACCTACTTCGGTCTCGAATCGGTCAACATCGCCACCGGGTCGGGCGCCGAGATCTTCAACGTGCAGGGAACCACCGCAGGCAGCGGAGGATTCAGCGTTGCCGGCGGCGTCGCCGTCACCAACATCTCGCTGGGCAACGGCAACGATCGAGTATTCGTCTCATCGAACGCCGATCTCGATCATGCTTCGGCTCCGGGCTTCGACTTCCTGACCGGCAACCTCGACGATGTCAACGGTGCCCTCAACCTCGACTTCGGTCCCGGCCGTCATCGACTGTTCATCAGCGACGAGAACACCGCCGTCGCCGATACCGATGTTCTGATCACCGATACGGCGCCGGCCGATGCTGCTAGCCGTCAGTTGGCGAGCGGTGCAGAGATCTTCATCACCGGCCTGGCCGGGACTCTCACCTCGCTGCCCGCGGGCGGCATCTCCTACTCGGTCGATGCGGCCGGCAACCTCTTCGATGGTGTCGTCTACTGGACCGGATCGGGCGACGACACGGTCACCGTCGATGGCACCCACCTCCGCGCCGGCGGTCGCACGACCACGATGCTCAACACCGGTCTTGGCAGCGACGAAATCACCATCGACCTCGTCGCAGCAGACGACGGCTTCCTGGTGGTACATGCCAGCGGTGGCTCGGCGAGCGACGATCCAGATGATCCAGGCGTTCTCGCTGAGATCACGAGCGGTGCCCTGAGCGACGACGACATCGTCGACGCATCCACCTCGACCCGGGCAGTCACGATCTTTGGCGGCTTCGGCGAGGACACGATCACCGGTGGCCACGGCGACGACATCCTGTTCGGCGACTTCGGCCGAGTGCAGTACGTCGTTGCCGGCGTGCTCGTTGCGACCCACGGCTTTGGTGGCCGGGGAGACCTCATCGACTCGACGCTCATCGGTGCCGCATTTGCCGGAAGCCGACATGTGAGCTTGGGCGCCGACGACGACATCGTTGCCGGTGATGGTGACAATGTCGTGATCGCCGGCCTCGGTGCCGACACGGTCGAGTCCGGCACGGGTAACGACGTTGTTGTTGGTGACAATGGTTCGGCCGCTTTCGACACCACGACGACCCCTGGTGCTGCGCTCATCAGCAGCGTTACGTCATCCGATTCCGACTATGCGGGCGATGACGACATCACGGTTGGTGATGGCAACAATGTTGTAATCGTCGGTTCGGGTGCCGACACGGTCGAGTCCGGCAGCGGTAATGATGTCGTTGTTGGTGACAATGGTTCGGCGATCTTTGATACGACGACCACGCCGGGCGTTGCGCTCGTCGAGAGTGTGACGACCAGCGATCCTGAGTTTGGTGGCGACGATGTCATCACGGTTGGTGGTGGCGACAATGTCGTGCTGGCCGGCTCCGGTGCCGACACGGTCGACGCAGGCAGCGGCAATGACACCGTTGTTGGTGACAATGGCTCGGCGACCTTCGATACGTC
>JBDNHG010000643.1:0-4596 GCA_041688925.1 Acidimicrobiales bacterium
CTTGCCGCCCGAGCTGGCCAACGCCCACCGCCAAGACCTGACGGTGAACTATCGCTCACCGGCCGAAATCCATGCGCTATCTGTCGCTGTGCTTGCCGATTTCGCGCCGTCGGTTGCGCCGTCTGCCGCGTTGCGATTCTCTGGTTTTGAACCTTCTTTCGTGCATGCCGCCTCGGTTTCGGCCGCCCTCGACGCCGTCATTTCTGGCGCGCTCGACGATGTCGGCGGCCTTGTCGCTGTTATTGCGCTCGACCCACACGCGCTCGACTCGAAGCATCGGGCCGATGGCGCCGACGAGGCGCGCGTACAGTTTCTGTCACCCGTCGAGACCAAAGGCCTCGAGTTCGATGCGGTTGTACTGATCGAACCGGCTGAGATTTGGGAAACAAGCGGGGGAGCAGCCCAGCTATACATCGCGCTGACACGCGCCACACAGCGCCTCACGGTGTTGCATGCCAAGGCGCTGCCAGGCCCCTTGCGGGCGCCGCGATGACCCTCGACCTGCCGCGCGCCTGAAGCCCAACACCTGAAGACCCAGCGCGCAAGCACCAGCGTGTAAGCACCAGCCGGCCTTGGTCTGGGTGGCGAGAACCAGGCGACCGAACCATGGTGAGCAGCGCTGCGGCGCGTGAAGAACTCGCAGCGCTTGTTTGCGGGCTCATTCCTGCCTGCTAGCCTCAGCTGGCTACTTCAGCAACACCTGTCACATGCATCACTTGACCCACACCAACCACGCAACCGACTCCGCCGAACACGGCGAGTCGACCGTTGGTCAGCCGCACCATCGCTCGCGATGGCACCTTGTCGTGGCGGTCGTGCTGATCGCAGCGATGATGCTGGGCCTGTCGCCTGCGAACGCGCAAGAGACGATCGAAGATGCGCGCCAGCAGCGCGAAGACGCCCGCGAAGCAGAACTCAAGGCTCAGGCGGCACTCGATGTGCTCGAGGCCGAATGGGAAGACATCGAGGTAGCATTCCAGGCCGCCGACGAACTGGTTTCGCTTGCCGAGGGCCGTGCCGTCGCCGTGCAAGTGCAACTCGAGATGGCCAAGCTGCGCCTCCGCCAAACCGAGATAGGCATTGCCTGGGCTGAATACGACAAAGAAGTCGTCGGCGAGCAGCTGACCGACCTGGCGATCCAGGAGTACCTGGGTGTGCGCAGCGACGACAGCATTCTTGGCGCGGGCGACATCAACGAAGCCATGACCCGCAACACCGTGCTCGACGCGGTGCAAGGGGCCGGGTACGACGTCATCGACATCGCCCGAAGCGCCGCCGACCGCCAGGAAGGATTGCGCGATCTGGCCGAGTCTGAGGTAGCTGAAGTCGAGCGTCTCGAAGGCGAACTCGCCGATGAACAGACCGAACTCGAAGCAGCACTCGCCGTTCGCGGGCGTGCCCGAGACGCACTCGACGCCCGACTCGACGAGTGGGAAGACGTCATTGCCGAGTGGGAGACCATCGAGCAAGATCTCACCGACTTCATCCGTATCGAGCAGCAAAAGCTCGACACGAAATCTGCGCTTGACGCAGTTCGCTCAGCCGAGGGCTACACCTGGCCGTCCGCAGGCGGTATCGGGTCCTACTTCGGCTATCGCACCCACCCGATTCTCGGCTATAGCCGGCTCCACGGTGGCATCGATATAGGTGGCGCCTGGGGCCAGCCGATCTGGGCGGCCAAGGAGGGGGTAGTCATCATGGCTCGCGTCAACGGTGGCTACGGAAACACGATCATCGTCGACCATGGCAATGGTTATGCGACTCTCTACGCTCACCAGTCGAGCTTCGAGGTCAAAGAAGGCGACTACGTCGAAACCGGCCAACACATCGGCAACGTTGGCTCGACCGGGCTCTCGACGGGCCCACATCTGCACTTCGAAGTACGGCTGGATGGCACCGTCATAGACCCGTTTTCATTGTTGCCACCACGCTGAGCGACTGGTCTACCGGCGACTCAGCAGCAAACATCAGGCGAGAGCGTAGTGGATTCCGGCCTTGGTTCGGTCGAGTTCGCGGAACAACCCCAGGGGACGAAAGCAGTACGCCATTCGTTGTGCCATGTCACGTGGGATGCCTGCGGCATCGGCCATGTCTGCGGTGGTGAAACGATCGGGTAGATCCTCGATAGGAAGCAGCTGTAAGAGGTCGGCCGCATTCTCGAAACGAACGGTGTCGTGAATCTGACGCAGTGATCGGTTGACGGTGCGATAGCCGCCGCGGCCGCGGCGGGCATCAGGATCGACGACCTGGGTCTTGGTCACCGAGACCAACACCGCTTCGATCGAGAGGTTCGGATGATCGATCAATGTCGGAACGCTCACCAACTCTTCGAACAGGCTGAATATCGAACCCCGCTTTGGCGACTTGCGGGGCCTCTGTCCTGGGCGCTCGAGGTACGTCGCCACCGCGATTGGATGCACCAATAACACTTGGTAGTCAGGCAGCAGATGGTCGAGTTTGCGGCCCATCGACGCGAACGAGACGGTCTGAATCTCGATCAGTTGGTTTCCGCGTTTGATGTCGATGACAAAGCGCTGAAGCGGCACCTCGAACTCGTCGCCGGGCTGCGAATAGTGTGACTTGAGCGTTGCGTGGAGTGAACCTTCATTCAGCGTGCCGATCGCGCTCATCGCTCGGTCACGCCAGCGGTCGTGGTCACTCGAGGTCGCCGATACTGTCGGGCAGCCGGCCTGTAAAGGTCTTGGGCACAGGATTGCGATGGCCGTTTGGGCAGGTGCGCAACGACTCGTCCTGGTTGTAGTCGTGCATCGCTGCGGCAAGTTCGGTCTCGATGTTGCGCAGATGGAAGGTCACCCGGCTCACCTCTTCGCCACAGACATCGCAGTACCACACCAACGAGTCGAATTCGTCGGCCCCGCGCGGTCGTTCGATCACCAGCCCCCACGTGTCGGCGGGGCGCAGCGGTGAGTGCGGCACGTTCGCCGGAACCAGCATGACCTGACCTTCGTCGATCCAGTGCTCTTGGCGCTCGCCGTCGACCATTAGGTCGACCCGGATCGCGCCTTTTAGCTGCATGAAGATCTCGTCATAGGGATCGATGTGGAAGTCGCTGCGGGCGTTTGGCCCACGAATGATCATGAAGATCTGGTCGCTGTCTTTCCACACGACCTTGTTCGACACAGGTGGCTGGAAGGAGGCTGCGTTGTCAGCAATCCACTGGTTGAGACCGAAAGGCAAGGCATGCGGTGCACTGTCTGGGGGTGCACTGTCTGAGGGGGTCGCAGGATTTGGGTTGGTGGTCATGGGCGAATCCTTGGGGTTCAGGTTGTGAGCGCCACAACAAAGACGGCGATCAATGCAAGAAAGACGATGCATCCGACAAGGACCGCGATGGTGTCGGCGATCGGGCGGCGCCTGATTGGCATCAAGGCATCTTCGATCGGGTTGGCCGGGATTGATTCGGTCACCGCGACGGGTGCCACGTCGATGCCCGGCGGATCGATGCGCTGCACACCGCTGGCATTGCGCACCCGTTCGCTCCAGCCGGTGCCGGTCCACCAACGATGCGAGTGGCGGCCGAACGGATCGGCATGCCAGCCCACCTGGCGTTGGTCGTCGATCATTGGAGGGTCCTGGTGCGGGGACGACATGGTGGGCGGCCGAGCATTGGTCAGTCGAGTACCGCAGGCGCCCGCAGTTGATCGGCGAGCATACGTACGACGTCGGCGATTGGAGGTGCATCGTCGGCGCCGAGCGCCTCGAGGCTGAAGAGGGCAGTGGTGACTTCGCCCTGGGCGCTCAGCTCGGCGGTGAGCTGGGACGGTGCCCATTCATCGCTGTGGATTGTGACCTGCAGGAGGTTGGCGTCACGGTCGGCGTAGCTGAGATGGCCGATGACATCGGCGGCCTGGCACATGCGGGTGAAGACATCACCGGGCCGGGCATAGAGAACCATGGGGCCGATGCCGTCGTCAGCAGCGAGGTGGTTGGGAAGCGGCAAGGTGCCATCGGCGGTGATCGTGCGCAGGGCCCGGAATGCGGCAACAACGGCCTCGGTGTGCTCACCCGACGCGCCTGCCTTTGCGGTGTCGGGGTGCACGGCCATGAGCTGATCGCGATATGCCCGCCGCACGTCGTCCCACGCGCATGGTGCCTGTACCCCGAGCACAGCCAGTGCGTCTACGACCTCCACATCCGAAACGGTATCGCACGGTGCAGTACACCAAGGTCTACCAGTGGCCGAAAGCTCTTCGTTGGTCGAACAACTTGCCGACCCGCCGGCCAGGCCCTAGAACCAACGACATGAGCGACCTCGAACTAGCGTTTCTTTCGGCAGGTGAGATGGCACGCCGTGTCGTTGCGGGCGAGATCTCGCCAGCTGAACTCGTCGACAATGCGCTGACCCGAATTGACGAGGTGAATGGTGCCGTCAACGCCTTCTGCTCGACATGGGATGACGACGCCAGGGCCGAGGCCGCTCGAGCCGGCGACGCGGTGACCCGAGGTGGCGAGTTGGGTCTGTTGCACGGCGTGCCGGTCGCGGTCAAAGACACCACACCAACGGCGGGCCACACGACAACGCTCGGGTCGTACGCCTTTGAGCACTGGGTTCCTGATCGTGATGGTGCCGTGGTC
>JBDNHG010000644.1:0-7714 GCA_041688925.1 Acidimicrobiales bacterium
CCACCACAAGCCGTGACCCGCACCAGGAAACGGGGCGAGATGACGGAGATGTCAGCGTCGTGGATTCAACGGGCGCTTGCGACGTGGCCAGGGATGATCCTGAACCAGGGGCGAGAGTCTTGAAGACAGGACCGGCACTGTCACAGGGTTCGGCGATACTGGAGATGTGGTGTTTCGGACGACAAATGGATATGGCGGGGCTTGGTGACTAGGCGACGGGGTCCGGCAGGCCGTGACTACATGTGCGGAGTGGGCCAGCCCGAAACCTGTCGGCGGCCGAATTTGGTGGAGCGGAGCGGCTCTGCGCATCACTTGACGAGAGGCGTCTCAGGCGAGTCGAGATTTGCAGGCACCAGAACATGACAAGTACATCGCCAACCGATCGTTTGCTCACTCCGTCCAAGATCACGGCCTGGCTCGACTGCGCGCACTACCTCTCGCTCAAGAACCAGGTTGAGGACGGCAGCCTCACTGTCGCGGCCACTCCGTTCGGCGAGATGGCCCGCATGCTTCTGGACAAAGGAGAAACACACGAACGTGACTGTCTCGCTGAGTACCGAAAGCAGGGTATGCGGGTTCTCGAGGTCTCTGGCCGCCGTCGTCACGAGACTTTCGGTGACTGGGTGCAACGAGTCGGCGATCCGTTCGACGACGGTTACGACGTCATCTTCCAGATGCCATTCGTTCATGGCGGAGTCCGTGGCATCGCCGACTTCTTGATCCGGGTCGAGAACCCAGTTACGGGAGTCGTCGGCTATGAGCCAGTGGATGCAAAACTTGCGCGAACGGCGGCGAAGCCCGGTCACGTGCTCCAGCTCTGTTTCTATGCCGATGCTCTTCACGAGGCCACGGGGCAGCGGTGCGAGAGCATCCACATTTGGCTTGGCTCGGGTCGGATCCAGACACTGCGTACGGACGACTTTCGGGCGTACTGGAACCGGCTGCGTCAGCAGCTTGCGATAGTCCTGGAGGCTGATCCAGCGGAAGCCGAGACGACTCCGGAACGATGCGACCACTGTGGCTTCTGCGAGTTCGCCGAGATATGCGAAGCGACCTGGAGGTCGGGTGACTCACTTGTCTATGTCGCAGGGATCAGAGCGGCGGACCGTGAGGCGCTGGCGCAACCTGGCGTGACGACGCTTGCTCAACTTGCGGCTGTCGACGAACCAATCGAAGGCCTGCGGGCAGAGCGGCTGAAGCAGATCGTCGACCAAGCAACTCTTCAGGTGACGGCCCGATCCAATGCGTCCTCGACCCCACCGTTCGAGCCAATCGCACCGACCGACGACCCAGTGTGGGGGAAGGGCTTTGAACAGCTCCCTGAACCTGATGAAGGCGACATCTTTCTCGACTACGAGGGGCACCCGTTCTGGAGAGCCGACGCTGGCTTGTTCTTCTTGCTCGGCTTCATCGCCAAGGACAAGAGCGGCTCCTGGGAGTACCGGGCATTTTGGGCGCATGAGCTTGACGAAGAGGCTCAGGCAGCAGAGGCGCTTATCGACTACCTCGGCCAACGTCGTGCCGAGTTCCCGGGGATGCACGTCTATCACTACAACCACACCGAGCGATCGTCGCTGGAACGGATGGCGGCCGATCACGGCGTGGGAGAGGCGCAGCTGGCGAGCCTGGTTGAGACCGGGTTGTTTGTCGACCTATTGACGGTGGCACGCAATGCGGTGCAGGTGGGCGCGGAGTCATACGGACTGAAGCACCTCGAACAACTCACCGACTTCGAGCGCGGCCACGACATCGACGCTGGGGCCGGCGCTGTCGTCGAGTACGAATCCTTCATGGCGACTCGTGAGCAAGGCAGTCTCGATCGGATTGCCGCCTACAACGAAGATGACGTCCGCGCGACTTTGGCGCTACGCGACTGGCTTGTAGAACACCGGCCAGCCGAGATGCCGTGGCGGGTCGCAGAATTCGTTCCTGAGGAGGGCAAGGAAGATCTGGAGGCGCTGGTCGCGGCGTTGTACCGGTTTGATCCCGACACGCCCGAGCACTTACTAGGGCATCTTCTCGGGTATTGGCTGCGCGAGTATCGAGCGTTCATCGCACCAAAGCTCGCCAGCTTGGCGACGGACAGCGAATCGCTGATGGTCGTCGCAGACACGATCGCAGGACTGACGCCCGTCGGGCTCGAAGACCGGGTGGGGAAGAAGGGCAAACCCCTCAAGGACCCAGCCATGGTCTTCAGCTGGCCCGAGCAGACGATCGATAGTGGCTTTGACAAGAGCAGCGCCAACTCGATTTTCATCGAACCGAATGAAGCTCCCGCCTATGCCAGCGTTGACCGACTCGATCGTGATGCTGGCGAGGTGCGGTTGGTCTGGAACGAAGCAGCCCAGGAGCGAGGAGTGATTCCAACCGCAGTCGCTCTGCATGACTGGATCGCCCCGAAGCCCAAGCCGGAATCGTTGACGAGCCTCGCCGATCGTGTATTGGATCCGACCACTCACGGCACACCGAATCCGGTTTCGATGGCTCTCTTGCGACGCCAACTCCCAGTCTTCAAATCGGGCCAGGGCCCTGCAGCCGGAGTGTTCGACGATGACCTCGACTCGATCCTGAGCTGGTCGAGTACCTAGACAACAGCTACGTCGCAATCCAAGGACCACCCGGAACAGGGAAGACCTATCGGGGAGCACGAGTCGTTCATGGCCTGGTCATGGCTGGTAAGCGAGTCGGAATCACAGCGATGAGCCACCATGCAATAGACAACCTCCTCGACGAGGTCATTGACGTCTTCACCGACCAAGGCGATCTCAGCGAACTAAGCGCAGTTCGTCGCGTAGCCGATCCTAAGACCGGCCCCCTGGGCAGCGTTACGTACACATCCTCAAACAGTCGGTGCGCGAAGGATGGTGTGAACCTGGTTGCGGGGACGACTTGGCTGTTCTCGGGAAACGATATGGCCGCCGCTCCAGTTGACGTCTTGATCGTGGATGAGGCAGGGCAGCTGGCGTTGGCCGATGCGCTTGCGGCATCACGTTCGGCTCACAACCTGCTCCTGCTCGGTGATCCGCTCCAGCTCGCTCAGGTATCGCAGGGATCACACCCAGGGGGTGGTGGCGACAGCGTGCTTGAGCACGTCTTGGCGGGCGACGCGACGATCTCGGCGGATCGGGGAGTGTTCCTGCCGGAGACTCGACGGATGCACCCAGAGGTATGTGCGTTCATCTCTGAGCAGATTTACGAAGGCCGCCTCTCGACTCACAGCAGCTGTGAGAACCAGGGAACCGACTTCGGGACCGGCTTGAGGTGGCTTCGAGCCGCTCACGTCGGACGCTCGACGGAGTCGCCGGAGGAAGCCGAGATCGTGGCGCTACAGATCGAGCAGATGACCGGATCAGCGTGGATAGACAAGACCGGGAAAGAGAGACAGCTTGGACCCGACGACTTCATGGTCGTGGCGCCGTACAACGATCAAGTGGCGATGATTCGTGAGCGCCGCGATTCGCGTCCATTAACGCGAGACGTGCGGGTTGGAACGGTCGACAAGTTCCAAGGGCGAAAAGCCCCCGTGGTGTTCTTCACCATGACCAGCTCAAGCGCGTCGGACATGAAACGGGGCCCAGACTTCCTCTTCTCGAGGAACAGACTGAACGTCGCGGTCAGTAGGGCTCGGTGCCTCGCCTACCTCGTCTGCACTGAAGGGCTGCTCGACACGAGAGCTCGCGATATTGAGAGCATGAGGCTGCTGTCGACGCTGTGTTCATTCGTGGAGTACTGCGACCGATGACCTGAATTTCGGAGTCTCAACCGAAGACATAGTCATGACTCTCGGGAACGGTCGACATCGATGACGATGACTCCAGCGCCCGAGGGTTGTGGTGTTCCATGACATCCGAGTGATGGTTCTGCTGCGTCGGGCGAACGGTGGGCAGATTCCAGCTCGATGATGAGCCGGTTGAACAGGGCCCGACATGACGCGAGGATGAGTGAAGAAAACAGGGACTTCGGCGAGGGTCGACGCAGCCCCGCCAAAATCGCGAAGAAGGTGACGGTGGCGCTGGGATTGACTGAACGGCTGGCCTCGACTCGGCCACGGCTCCAAACGGCTAAGGAACTCGGCCGTGATTGGGTCGGTTTCGTCGGCCAGTGGCGAGCACTTCATAGTGGTTCCTCAGACGGACGTGTCAGGGCCATTGGAGAATGCCCAGCCGATCTCGCGGGCCGCAACGCACGCTCGCCGTGATGGTGCCGTCTCCATTCGGGATCGAAAGGTAGCTTCCAGGTTGTCGAGAGGCGATGGCGACTCCGCCCATACAAGATCGCTGTACCGGGGCGGCCTCTCTGGCGTGGACTCGCTAGCTGGGACTTCTCGGAACAGGTCCCATGACCGGTACCGCAGCATCTCGCCGACGCCCGCATGCGTGTCGGTCGTCTTGGCGAGGAACGCCGGAGTGCAACACAGATTCCAAAGTGCCGTGTAGGAGTTTGGATCCTTCGACGCGTTCCAGACGTGGTTGAACTGGATGTCGGGGCCCTTCCTTCGCTCTGCGGCCCACAGGAAACAGTCGGTCGGGGTCGCGTTGTCGTCGAACAGGACTCTGCCTGCTCCGGGAAGGTCGCCGATCTCGCCAACTCGGCTCTGCTCGCGCACAACAGGGAACATGGCCCGACCCTTTGCTTGGGCCACCGTGGAGGGATCGAGGAAGAGGGTATGCATTGCGACTGCCGCCTCGACCGAGGCGTAACCCGCCTGATCAAGCATCAGCTCCAGAAGCGCGGCTCCGTCTTGAACCACCTGCCTGGCGCCACCACCTGTGCCGCGAGTCCGTGGAGCGCCGCGGGTGAACACGACTCGCTCGTGGGGGAGATCAACCGTTGAGACGACCCACCCGGCATTGATCCATGCAGCCGATTGAGAGTTGCCCGGCGTGTTGGCCCACCATTGGCGAGTTGCTCGCGCCGACGGTGGCAAACCGTTGACGAGCGAATCCATCTCACTGAACAGAAATGCCACCGACCCTCCCTCGGCTTCACGCAGGTGCTGCTCGAACGCGTCGTACTTCTTTGCCACGACCACCCGTTCTTTAGACGTCAAGGGAGTTCGAGTCGTTTGCCCGATGTCTGAGCATCGGTTGAGTCAAGCAGCGCGTTGGTTGCTGCGAGTTGGCCTTCGGTTGCGGTTGGGTCGGCCCACGGCATGGATGAGGTCCATCTCCATGCATAGGTCATGATTGGAATGAACGCCCCGAGGTCGTCGTTGGTTGAGACCCGGCGGAGGCCCGAGATGTACTCGTTGCGATAGACGCTTGGGATGACAATGCGCGCTGCTTGGATCGCCGACAGCTCGGCGTTCATCATGACCCGCGCCACTCTGCCGTTGCCATCGACGAAGGGGTGGACTTCGCTGATGATGAGCATGATGTAGAGGGCTCGAGCGAACCCGGCCGGCAGTTGTTCAATCTGTTCGAGGCCTTTGCGAAGTGTTCCTTCAATGAGTTCGGGTTCGACGAATTGGTAGGTGCTGACTTGATTGTTCTTTGTTTTCCATTCGCCGGGGCGTTTGTCAGGCCTGCCACGCATTATCTCAAGGTGTCGAGCTCTGAGGTGCTTGATGAGTTCGTCCGGGTCGGTAGAGGTCGTAGCGCGGCCGACCGGATCGACGACGCATCGGTAGGTGCCGAGGATGTCGTGGCCATCAGCTGGTCTGTCCGCTGGCGGCTCTTGGCGTTCGACGATTGTTCTTGCTTCCTCGATGGTGAACTCGGTGCCTTCGATGTAGTTGGAGAAGTAGCTCTCGTAGAACGGGAGCTCGCCCGGCGGGTCGGCTTCTTCGAGCCAGTCGGGAACGGACGGCGGAGTGAGTGTCGACAGCGCCTGGGCTGCCTTGGCGAAAAGGTGTTGGCGTCGTTCGTCCCAGGCGTGGCCTTGCGTGAGAGCGACGAATAGCTGTCCTGCGTCTCGTCGGGGTGGCTCCAGTCCGGTGAGTTGCTCGAACATTGCGTCTATCGTTTCGACGTGTTGAGGTCGTTCGGTCTTGATGGCAAGATCGCGAGCACTAACGCGGAGTCGATCGGTGCGTTCGGGTCCCCAAGCGATTGCCTTGCCTGCTAGCCAGTTCTCAAGTTCAGAGCGGGTGAGGGTGCGAGAGACGTTTCCGGCTCTCGATCTGGATACTTCAAGGTTGTCGATGAGCGTTCGCGCTGGGCTGGCGATGAACAGGCCATGCGTCCAAGTCGGATCGTCCGGGAGGGGGCTGCCTTTACGGATCCGAATGTCGAGGCCGGGGAGGCGTAATCGGGTCTTGGTTGTATCGGCCGCGAGGAAGAGCGTGCCGTCACGGATATCGCCCGCGGTCGCCGCTGAGCGGTCCACGATCGTCGCCCCGGGTACGAGGAGCCCGGTGATGGTCGACCAGTTTGCTGCGACGATTTCTTCCGGCGATGAGGTGGTGTCGGCGCTGAAGATTTTCGGGCCGAGTCGCTGTATTCGCCCGGCGCTGACAGCCTTCGAGAGGGTCGTTCGGGAGGCGACGTCGTCGAAGAAGACAGTACGTGGTCCCGTGGGCCACAGCTTCGAGGATGCTTTAGCCACTACTTTACAGTATCGGACTGAGAGCACGTAAAGTTTACGGTTTCGGCAAATAAGCAACCCTTGGGTGCGGCCTAGGAAGGGCTGAGAGGACGCTGTGCGAACATTTCTGGACCATGGTGGTGAAATCGGACTTGCAATAGGTTGCTCAAACCTACACAAACTTATACATTAGCTATTCATGGCTACGTCGAGTGATTTTCTGTCCGTCGGTGAGGCCGCCGCCTTCCTGGAGGTGTCGGCTGAGACGCTCAGGCGATGGGATCGAAGCGGGCGATTGCCTGCGACGAGGCGCCCGGGTTCGAAGCACCGTTTCTACGCACGGCAAGACCTTGCCGAGTTTCGACTCGACTACGCCCGAGCAGAAACCCGGGAGGGTACGCGGGTGTCTGTGTTCGTCAGCGAGACAGCTGACGTGGAACACAACGAACGGCTCCGCGACCCTCAGAGCGAAGCGCACCGCGACGTACGGACCCACTTTGCTGCTTCGAATGAGCCCGCGATGGCGGTCATACCGGTCGGTTGCGGCAAGACCGGCCTCATTTCGATTCTGCCCTTCGGAATCGCCGAAGGACGCGTACTCGTGATCGCTCCCAACCTCATCATTCGTGACGGCATCGCCGATGCTCTGGACATTGCGAGCACAGAATGCTTCTGGGCTAAGACCAGAGTGCTGCCTCACTTTCAACGGGGCCCCTACATGGCTCTGCTCGATGGCAAGGATGCGAACATCCACGACTGCGCAGAAAGCGACTTCGTCGTCACGAACATCCAACAACTTGCCAGTTCGGCCGATCGTTGGCTGCCTCAGTTCCCACCTGACTTTTTCGACATGATCATCGTCGACGAAGGTCACCACTCAGCAGCCGAGAGCTGGCGAAAAACCCTTCGACGATTCCCCGAGGCAAAGGTCGTCAGTCTCACCGCGACGCCGTTCCGGACGGATCGCCAAGAACTGCCTGGCGAGGTCGTCTACAGGTACAGCTTTGCCAGAGCCATGCTGAAGGGGTACATCAAAGAGATCCGCAGTCGGAGCGCCGCTCCCTCAGAGCTGTACTTCACGGCTGCAGGGGAGGACCGTCAATACAGCCTCGATCAGGTTCTGGCCCTTAGCGAGGAAGCATGGTTCCGAAAGAGTGTGGCGCTATCGCCCGAATGCAATCGTCACATC
>JBDNHG010000645.1:0-5220 GCA_041688925.1 Acidimicrobiales bacterium
CCCCGAGGTCAATGAGGATCCCGAGGACGCGGCGAAGCGACATCCACTGGTTGACCCAGTCGCCGCCGCGGTACCAGGTATCGACCACCTTCGCATAGCCGATCAGTGCTGCCAGGTGCGCACCCTGGCGGGCGCGAAGCCAGTGGACTTCGGTCAGCGAGAAGGCTTCGATCCAGCGGTTGCCGGCGGCTGCCGCCCGTGCGCTGGCCCGCTCGAGATGGGCGAGAGCCTCCTCGGGTGCGGTGTTTTCGAGCGCCAACCCCATGGCGTAGCCGGCCTGGGCGAGAGCCGTGGGTGACTCGGCTGCGTCTGCGGCCGCCTTGGCCTCGCCCGCGAAGAGTGCGCCGCGGATGCCGTCGCCGATGCTCGTCTCGGCCACTGACCTCATATAGAGCGCGTGCGCGATGCGAGCATGGGAACCGGCGTGGCGAGCTGAAGCGAGCATGCGCTCGGTCCAAGAGATCGCCTCGGGTATCCGCTCCAAGTAGAACATGACGTTGCTGAGCACTCGCTCGGCCAGTCCGTTCGTCCCTGGTTCGCCGTCGTCTGCCTCGAGCGAGTGGTTTGCGAGCGTGATGGCGGCCTGCATCTCGCCCTGGACCCAGCGGCCGTAGGCCGATACGGCCAGCACGCTGGCAATGTTCGGGTCTGCCGGCGCGTCCGGCAGCGCGGCCGCTGCATCGGCCCAACTCGTGACCTCGTACTGGACTCGGCGGATCGCGAACTCGCGCAGCGCCACCACGAGGCGCAGCGCCCGTGCCGCGTCGCCTTGTCGGTGCGCGCTGCCGTGCGCGGCCCGGAAGTTTTCGAAGTCGCAGTCCAGTCGCTCGGACCAGGCAGCTTCGTCGGGGCCATCGAGGCCGTCTGCACCTTGCTCGGCGAAGGCGACGAACAAGTCCAGGTGGCGGTCTTCGGTGGCGTCGAGAGAACCGTGTTCGACAAGCCGGTCGAGCGCGAATTCGCGCAGCGTTTCCAGCATCCGATAACGCGGCAGTGTCGGGTCGACGAGCATCACCATCGACTTGTCGACAAGGCTGGCCAAGATGTCGACCGTGCAGTGCGCGTCGCCGGAAGTTGAACAGATCGCCGCGGCCGCTGCCAGGTCGAACCCTCCGGCGAAGACCGCCAGTTGCGCGAACACCTGCTGCTCCTCTGGTTCGAGCAGGTCATGTGACCACGCGACCAGCTCATGCAGTGAGCGACGCCGGCCATCTACGCCACGCTGCGTCTGGCCGAGCATGCCGATCCGCTGTTCAAGCCGCGTGTTCAATGCATCGATACCCATCGTGCGTAGCCGGGCCGCTGCCAGTTCCAATCCGAGCGGCAAGCCGTCAAGACGCCTGCAGATGTCGGCCACCGAGGCCGCGTTGTCGTCGGTGAGTGTGAAACCGGGATTCGCTGCCCCGGCGCGTGAAATGAAGAGTTCTACTGCAGCGGAGGCCGCTATCTCGTCAGGTGTTTCCGCGGTCGGGGCGGGAACGTCCAGCGGCGCAAGCACGATGACGTACTCGCCGGCCAGCCCGAGTGGCTCTCGGCTGGTCACCAGGATCCGCAGCTGAGGACACGACGACCGAAGCCGGTCGACCAGGGGAGCGAGTGTTTCAGTCACGTGCTCGCAGTTGTCGAGCAGCAGCAACGCACTCGTCGGTGCAAGATAGTCCTCGATGGTGGATTCCATTGTTCGGTACTGACGCTGCTGGATGTCGAGGGCATGGGCGATGACCTGTGCCACTGCCGATGGATCGCGCAGCGATGCGAACTCGATCAGGGTCACACCCTCTTCGAAGTCGTCGACAAGCGATGCAGCCACGCGCATGGCAAGGCGGGTCTTTCCGACACCACCGGCTCCGGTGAGGGTGATGAGTGGTTGGTCGACCAGAGCGGCGGACAGGGCCTCTTCTTCGGGGACTCGCCCGATGAAGGGCGTAGCGCCGAGAAGTCGGGGCGACGACTGAGAGGGTGTTGCACGCTGTGACGGAGCTGCATCTGCTGCGAGCAGGTTGGGGTCGTCGGCCAGGATCCTGGCTTCGAGCTCGCGCACCGCAGGTGACACATCGAGACCCAGCTCCTGGCCGAGCATCGCGCGCAGTTCAGTGGCGCGGCGCAACGCTTCGGCCTGGCGTCCGGTGCGGTAGAGGGCCAGCATCAGCAGCCGCCAGTACGACTCGCGGAGCGGATGAAGGCTGACCAGCGCTTCGAGCTCGCCCACCATTGCCGCGCTGTGGCCAGCGGCGAGTTTCAGCTCGGCCCAGTCGTCGGTGGCCGCGAGCCGAAGCTCGTCGAGACGCACAGCTTCGCTTCGGATGTCGTCGATGGTGGCGAATTGGCCGAATGCCGGGCCGCGCCACAGGGAGAGTGCCGCTTCGAGGGATTCGATGCGTTGGCCGTTGGCCAGCGTGCGGGACCTGGCCAGCAGGTCCTCGAACCGGGTCGCATCCAGTTCGCCGTCACCGGCCCTGAGAACGTACCCGCCGGACTCGAGTCGGATGGTGAAATGGGGCTCGAGCACAGCTCGAAGGCGCGACACAAGGCTCTGGACCGTCGCTGTCGCCGACTTGGGTGGCTGCCCGTCCCACATCGAGTCGATGATGCGGTCAACAGCAACCGCGTGGTCGACGTGGGCAGCGAGAACCGATAGGAGCAGGCCAGCCTTCGGTCCTCCGATCGCGGCTGGCTCACCGCCGTGAAAGACAGCCGGACTCCCCAACACGCTGACTCTGCTCGGCACCGTCACCGTGCCAGTGTCTCGCAGTTCGCATGCAGGGTGCTTGCGAACCGCCGGCAAGCCTGCATGGCCGTTGCGAGACACTTGCATGAGCGCCGGCTCAGAATTACGAGAAGTCGATGGGTCGCCGTGACGCATCGAACAACAACGGAGGTCTGGTCATGACGTGGAATGTGTCGGGAAGCTACTTCGAATCATGTAACTGTGAGGCGGCGTGTCCGTGCGTCTTCCTCAGTCCGCCAACAACGGGAGAGTGCACGGCCATCGTGGGCTGGCACATCGACAGTGGCGATCTCGATGGCCTTGATCTCGCGGGGCTCAATGTGGCGCTGGCAGTCGATTCGCCCGGCCACATGGCGCAAACCCCGTGGCGCGTGGCGTTGTATCTCGACGCGCAGGCGTCCGAGGAACAAGCGGGTGCACTTGGCGCGATCTTCTCGGGAGCATCGGGTGGACATCCGGCAGTGCTCGCCGCGCACATGGGCGAGGTGCTCGGTGTGGTGACTGCGCCGATCAAGTTCGAGGCTGACGGGTCCGAGTTGTCGATGGTGGTGGGCGAGGTGATCGATGCGAAGATCACTGCCATTGTCGGCCAGGATGGGGCACAGGTCACCGTGGCCAATCACCCGCTGGCGGTGTGCCCAGGGTACGAGTTGGTGACATCGCGGTCGGATCACCTGCGTTACACCGACCATGGGTATGAGTGGGATCTGTCGGGACGGAACGGCTTCTTCTCACCCTTCAGCTACAAGGGCTGAGCCATGACGATGCTCTTGCAACCGGCGCACACCAGGAACAGGGTCGTCGTTGGTTCGGGCCTGGTTGTGCTCACGGTCCTGGCCTGGGGCTATCTGTTCCTGTTGAGTGCGCGCATGGGCACGATGGGTTCACCGTTGGCGATGCCGATGACCTCGGCATGGACGAGCCAGGACCTGGGTCTCATGTGGACTATGTGGGCCGTGATGATGGCGGCGATGATGTTGCCGTCGGCCGCGCCCATGATTAGCGCCTACTCGGCGACGCTGAACTCCCCGACCTCGGTCCTGAAAGGATCCACCCCGTTCTTCGTGGTCGGCTACGTGGCGACGTGGGGCGCATTCGGCGTCATAGCGACGATCGCCCAATGGGGTTTGCATGACGCTGCGCTGGTCAACGCGATGGGGGCGTCGACGAGCGATGCCCTCGGCGGCGGGCTGCTGCTCGCTGCCGGCGTGTACCAGTTCACGGGTGCCAAAGATGCCTGCCTCAAGCACTGCCGGAGCCCGCTCGGGTTCCTCCTCAACGAATGGCGCGGAGGGGCGAGAGGCGCGGCGGTGATGGGCATGCGGCACGGAGCGCTCTGTGTCGGCTGCTGTTGGGCGCTCATGGCGTTGTTGTTCGTGCTCGGGGTCATGAATCTGTGGTGGATCGCACTTGTGGCTGCGGTCGTCTTGTTGGAGAAGCTGCTGCCGACCGACCTGCTCACCCGGACGTTGGGCCTGGCCCTCGTCATATGGGGTGGCGCCCTGCTCGTTTCATTCGCCTGGTGACGGCGCGTCGGCCTCACTGCTCTACAAACCCAGGACGTCGATCCAGCCATCGCTGCGTTTGCTGCGCATGCTGGTGTTGGGTGGCCTGATCAGCAGTTGGCGACAGCGTCAAGGGCATCACAGATCTGCCGCCGCCCGTCTGCGTTGAGTTGGCCGAGACGCGTTGTGAGCACTGATTTTGGGATCGCAGCGAGGCTGTCGAACGTGGCCACGCTGTCGTGGTCGATGCCCTCATCCGGCCCGACGCGAATACAGGTTGGGATGTCTCGCAACGTGCTCGTCACCGGTGCAACGACGACGTTGTTGAGCACTGGGATCACTTCGTCGCGAGAGACGATGAGTACGGGGCGGCGCTTCTGATTGGGCGTTTCCATCAGCCAGATCTCGGCCTGGGCTACCACGGCTCGGCCTCAGTCATCGCAATTGCGTTAACCATCGCGAGTTCATCGTCCTCGGGCGTTTGGGGCTGCTCTCGGTACGAGGCTGCAATGGCGGCGCCGACCCGAGCCCGGCGCACCGACTCGGCGAGATAATGGACGCCTCGTCGGATGACGGCCGAGCGGTTCTGCGCAATGCCGCTGTCGACGAGCCCGTCGATCAGCGCCAACTCGTCGTCGGTGAAGCGTGTCGGCACAGGGGTCGTCATACCGTGTAGTATACGGGTTGTATAACGGACTCGCAAGAGTCGGATTGCGATCGTGGCCGACCGAGGTTCCCGACAACGCGCACCGACGCCGTTCAGGTCGATTGCGATCTCCTCTCAGAAAACCTCACAGAAGACCGACTGGTCAGGTGCCTTCGGTGCCGGCCAGGCACGACGCGATCCTCTCGCCGATCATGACCGCAGGGATGTTCGTGTTGGCCCGAGGGATCTGGGGCATCAGTGATACGTCGGCGACGATGAGGCCTTCGGTGCCGTGGACCCGGCCCCGCGGATCGCACACCGAGGTGGCAGGGTCGGCGCCC
>JBDNHG010000646.1:0-12860 GCA_041688925.1 Acidimicrobiales bacterium
CTGTGCCCTCCGAGTTGGTCGAGGAATTCGATGCGCAGTGGCCGTCCTAGTCCTCGATGCAGAAGCGCTCTCTGCTCTCGCTCGGCCTGGCCAGAATCTCGCCCGCCATCGCAACGTTCGCGCCGCAATGCGCAGTGCTCACGATCGAAACAACCCAGTGCGCGTCCCAGCAGCCGTGTTGGTCGAGCTCTACCGAGGGCGCGGCTTCGATGAACCCGTAGACCGAGTCCTGGCGCAAGGCTTTGCTCGGGTCATCACCACCGGAGTGCGCATTGCGCGCATCGGCGGTCACCTTCTCGCCACCATCGGGGCTGGAAGCGAACTCGCCGTTGATGCGCTTGTAATTGCGACTGCGATTCGACTCGGCGGCGGGGTCGTTCTCACCCACGACCCAGTCGATCTGGGCAAGCTTGCCGCTGGTCACCCTCACATCGCGATCGTCCCGATCTAGTGCGATCTAGTGGGGCGTTGGCGAACCAAGGCGCCCCCGAGATCCACCGAGGTCGTTCGGCTCCGAACCGATGCTTCATAACTCATGTTCAGTTTTCTGGAAGTCGGGTACGGCGGAACGTGCGAGCGTGAAGAAGTCAGCTCGTAGATCGTCATCGCCAAGCAGGGTCGCCGTGTCACGCTCGATTTGGCGAAGGTCGATGGCGCCGGCTGCGGCCATGGCCGCAGTGTCGATCGCATCCTTCGCCCGCCCAAAGAACGCCTTGAACACGGCAAGATCTGCACACGAGAGCACGGGGAGATCTGTCAATTCTGCGAAGGGCACGAACTGACGGTTCGCTTCGACCTGGTCGTGGAACGAATGATTCGAAAGAAATATGTCGACCGGCGTTTCGCCCCACCACAGCCGAGATTGCCCGTCGTTGGTCAGCTGTCGCTTATTCTTGTCGGTCACGGCGACGTCGCTCGGCAGACCCGCCAGCAGCTCGGGCAGTCGGTCGGGCGGGATGAACACGTTCACGTCGATGTCCCGCGTCGCTCGCGGGTTCTTCGTGCAGTACGCGAGAGCCAACGCTCCTCCGAACGCGTGAGTCAAACCCGCTCGTTGGAACGCTTGATGGAGCGCCACAATCTTTTGGGCAAGCGTCTCGGGCGCAGCGTTCACTTTGCAATCTCAGCAAAGACCGGGGCTTCTAGGTCGCGAGAAGTCTCGAACGGGAGGCACTCAGACAGATCGAGGACCTGCAGAAGAACTTCGCCGTTCACGACAGCATCAATCGCGGCGGCCTCGTGTGCATCGAGCACGAGCGTCGACCCTGCCGCAGCGAGCACCCGCCCCAGCGTGTCAACGCGAGGAATTCGCTGACCGGTCTCGTAGAGACAAATAGCTGCCGCAGAGGTCTCTGCTCGCTGCGCGAGTTCGCGCTGCGAGAGGCCTGCCCTGTGACGGGCCCGCCGAATGAGCGTTGCACTGTCCACACTGTGAGCGTAGTTGTTATCGATTTCGATAACAAGACCCGCCGCCGGAGTGACGGTTCAATCACTTCTGGCGCCGAGCGTCACGGCCGGTCCTCGTTCACTGCCAGGCTGCTCACCTGCCATTCGAGACGTCTCGCTGGCTCGGGGTTGAGGCCGAGAAACGTATGGAGGTCGAGGTCGCCTTGAAGGTCGACCGACAGGTCGTTGATCGTGATGCCGGCCCCAGTGGCATTGGCGGCGTAGCCGACCGCCAGGCAGTTGCCGAGCGCTCCCAGCAACTGCTCGGGATACGTCTTGTGAGACCCAAATTTCCGACTCCACCACCGAGTTGTTGGGTGGCTGAACACACCCGGGACGATGTTCCTGGCCACCCAACACGTTGTGTCTTTGCCGCGCTCACGACGCACACACAGCGGCAAGGCTGGATTACCGTGCCACTGTGGCAGGCTTTCCGAACCTGCCCACGGTTTAATAAGTTTCGCGTGCCGTCGGCGTTGTACTCGGTGCGCGAAAGACCCGATTGAGCGGACGCAGGGCCGACCGAAGCGGGCACAAGATCGCTCTCGCCCTCAGTGCATGGGCATGCGGCGCGGTGGCAATGTGGGCCGCCCATGGCCGCGACATTCGATCGCTACTGGGTACTGATTGCACACAAAGCTGGTTACCCCATCCGGTGATTGGGATCAGCATTGGCGTCATGGCCTTCCTTCCGCTCCTGGTCGCGAGCCGCTGGATCGGCGCAGGATTTACGTCGGCCGCGAGAGACCGGGTGGCGGCCTGATCGCCTCAGCAGTCAGCGCGCGCCGAGGGCTGCATGGGCTGCGGCTAGACGTGCAACCGGCACGCGGTATGCCGAACAGCTCACATAGTCGAGGCCGAGTTGATGGCACAAGGCAATCGACGCCGGTTCGCCTCCGTGTTCGCCGCAAATGCCTATGGGCAGGTCCGGCTGCGTCGCCCGCCCATCGGCGATAGCGATCTCGATCAGCCGGCCAACACCGTTCACATCGATCGTGTGGAAAGGATTCGCATCGATGATCTCCATGGTCTGATATTTGACCAGGAAGCTCGCCTCGGCGTCGTCTCGACTGATGCCCATCGTCATCTGCGTCAAGTCGTTGGTCCCGAACGAGAAGAAGTCCGCGTGCTGGGCGACTTCTGCCGCGGTGAGGGCCGCCCGCGGAACCTCGATCATGGAGCCGATCGCGATCTCGATTGTCGCGTTCTCACGCTCCAGGACCTGCGCAATCTCGTCTTCGATGATGACTCGCGCCGCACGCATCTCGCTGGCAAAGCCGACGAGCGGCACCATGATCTCAGGCTCGACATGTACGCCATCGCGGCGTACCGTCACCGCGGCCTCGACGATTGCCCTCACCTGCATTCGGATGAGATCGGGCACCAGCAAACCAAGCCGGACACCACGCGTGCCCAACATGGGGTTCGACTCGCGCAGATCCTCGACCCGGTCCAGCATGGTGCGGACCTCGCCGAGTTCATCGACCAGCTGGTCGATCGACTCGAGGTCGGCCGCATTGACAAGGCGAATCTTGAGGTCGGCGGCGCGATGAGTCAGCTCGTCGAAACTCGGCAAAAACTCGTGCAACGGCGGGTCCAACAGTCGGATGATCACGGGCAGACCGTCCATTGCCCTGAACATGCCCTCGAAGTCTGCGCGTTGAAGCGGCAACAGCGCACCGATGGACTCGCGGCGCTCTGCCGGAGTCTCGGCAATAATCATGTTTTGCACGATCGGCAGCCGATCAGGAGCAAAGAACATGTGCTCGGTGCGGCAAAGCCCAATGCCTTCCGCGCCATAACGACGGGCCCGCTCAGCCTCGATCGCATCATCGGCGTTGGCTCGTACGCCCAGGGTGCGCAGGTCGTCAGCCCATCCGAGAAGCGTCGACAGCCATTCGTTGTCCATGTCGGGCTCAGTGGTCTCGAGCTGTCCGCAGTAGGCGTTGCCGGTGGTTCCGTTGATCGAGATCCACTCGCCTTCGCGCACGACAAGCGACCCAACGGAAAAAGAGCGGCTCGAGATGTCGATGTCGATCTCGGCTGCACCAACCACAGCGGGTCGGCCGAATTGTCGGGCAACGAGTGCAGCGTGGCTGGTCCGCCCGCCACTCGAGGTGAGGACACCGGCTGCGGCCAACAGGCCATGAACGTCATCTGGCTTGGTGTCTGGTCTGACCAGGATGACGCTGCGCCCCTCGCCCGCCCAGCGTTGCGCGAGATCTGCGTCGAACGCAGCGACTCCGACCGCGGCGCCTGGCGAGACGTTGAGGCCGGTCGCAAAAGGCTGCGCACCGTCGAGCGCGGTGGCTGAGAACTGTGGGTGCAAGAAGCTGTCGATGTGTTCGGGGGTGATTCGGAGGACTGCTTCTTCCTTGGTGATGAGTCCTTCGGTCGCCAGTTCGACGGCGATGCGCACCGCCGCCTGGGCGGTCCGCTTGCCGGTGCGTGTCTGCAGAATCCACAGCTTCCCGTGCTCGACGGTGAACTCCATGTCTTGCATGTCGCGATAGTGCAGCTCGAGCTGGCGCGCAATGCCGCTGAACTCTGCCGCGACCTCGGGCATGTCATCGGCGAGTTCAGCAATCGGTCGAGTCGCCCGGATGCCTGCCACTACGTCTTCGCCTTGTGCATTGATGAGATAGTCGCCTTCGAGGCGGGCCTCGCCGGTCGTCGCGTCACGGCTCATGGCGACGCCGGTGCCCGAGTCTTCTCCGGTGTTGCCGAACACCATCGTGACCACGTTTACGGCGGTACCGAGATCGTGGGCAATGTGCGCGGCGACTCGATAGTCGTGAGCTCGCTTGCCGCGCCAGCTGTCGAACACGGCTTCGACTGACATACGCAGCTGCACGATGGGGTCTGCAGGAAACGGCGCCGCAGCGTGTCGCTCGACAATTCCCTTGAACGACTCGATGACCGAGCGCAGGTCGTCGACCGACAGATCGGCATCGCTGTCGACATGACGCCGGTCGCGTATCGAGCGCAGAACAGTTTCGAATGCCTCGTCAGCGACACCGAGAACGACCCCACCGAACATTTGAATCAGCCGCCGGTACGAGTCGAGCACGAATCTCTCGTCGCCCGTTGCCGCGATCATGCCGGCGACGACCTCATCGTTGAGGCCGAGATCGAGCACGGTGTCCATCATGCCCGGCATCGAGAACTTGGCGCCCGATCGACACGCGACCAGCAGCGGCCGATCCGGATCGCCGAAACGTTTGCCCGTGGCTGCTTCGAGCCCGGCCATTGCTGCGGTTACCTGGTCCCACAGGCCTGGCGGCAGTTCGCCGTCGGCCGCGCTGAATGCGTTGCATGCTGCGGTCGAGATCGTGAAGCCAGGAGGTACGGGCACGCCGAGGCGAGCCATGTCGCCGAGATTCGCACCCTTGCCTCCGAGCAGCGCTCGCACCGCTTCCCAGTCGCCTCCGACGGATGCTTGTGCTTCTTCGATCTCGTGGAACCCGTAGACCCACCTTGTTGCTGTCATGCCGTCCGTTGTCATGTGACCATCGTGCGCTTCGACCGTTTCGGCGATCCAGGGCACAAGGTCAGTTGTTCGGGCCCGCCAACGTGAAAGACGATGTCACAGGGCTGCACTATCGTGCGACGTGAGGGTGGCTTTCCGAACCTGCCCATAGTTTAACAACTTTCGCTAAGGTCGAGGCATGTCAGGTGAACGGTACAACCCGATCGCGAATCCGTATGCGCCACGAGCGGGAACGCCACCGCCCGCCCTCGTGGGGCGAGATGCGACGATCGAGGCTGCCGGTATAGCGCTCCAGCGCCTGAAGTCAGGACGAGCGAGCCAGCATCAGATGATCACCGGTCTTCGCGGCGTGGGTAAAACCGTGCTGCTGGCCAAGCTGGCAGCGCTCGGGCAACACCACGGCTTCCGAGTGATTCGTCTCGAGGCCGTGAACGGTGACGACACGATCCGCAGCCTGTTACGGCAATGCCGTCGCGTCCTCGAAGACCTCGACCAGAGCAAGAAGGTCGGCAGGGCGCTGCGTTCGATCGAGTCGGTCGCCGTCACGTTAATGGGCACTGGCGCCACGATCGCCCGCACGGCCTCGACGCCCGATCGCGAAGCACTTGCCGATGTCATCACCGACGTCGCAACTGCGGCTGCCGAGCACGATCTCGGTGTGCTGCTCGCGATCGACGAGGCCCAGATGGTCGACGCCGATGACATGCGACGGCTGCTGGCGGGTGTTCACCGTTGCGGTCAAGACGCCTTGCCAATGGCGTGTGTGCTGGCCGGTTTGCCGAACCTCGTCGGCTTCGTTGCCAAGGCAGCGACCTATGCCGAGCGCATGTTCACGGTCAGCGAACTCGGCGCACTGGCGCCAGCGCAGGTTGCCCGTGCGGTAGTGGAACCGGCGACCGAGATGGGTGTCGAGTGGTCGCCCGAGGCGATCGAGGCCATCGTTGATCATTCCGACGGCTTCCCGTTCTTCGTGCAGACCTGGGCGTATCACACGTGGAACGCTGCCTACGACGAGCCGATTTCGCGTGCCGACGTCGACCTGGCGGCACCGCACGCGATCCATGCGCTCGAGTCCTCGTTCTTCGCAGCTCGCATCGCTCGCATTCCAGCATCAGAAGTTGCGTACGTACAGGCGCTGGCATCGCTTGGCGCCGGGCCGCACCGTTCCGGCGAAGTCGCCGCTGCGGCCGACAAGACCACATCCCAGGTCGCTGCGTTCCGTGACCGCCTCATCGACGAAGGCGTCATCTACGCGCCCCGCTACGGCTGGGTCGAATTCGCGATCCCCCACTTCGACAGCTACGCACGCACCGCACTGCCACCCGGACCGTAGCCACCCGGACCCTGAAGTTGTCGACGGCGAGCGCCAAGGGCGTGGCCGACCCTCGGGCACTGAGCACGAGCGTCCGCTCAGGGGCTGGAGTAGTAGCCGCCATCGGCGAGCCAAGCGCGCGCCCGACCGAGCGATCGACGCCCAACAGCGCAGAGCCGGCGTGCTGGAGCGCGTCGACGGCCACACCGCCAGCCAATGCCTCTTCGACCAACCGGTTGTCGGCATTGGCCCAACCAATGCGGAGCTGCTTCATCCAAGGATCACGACTCATTGCCCATCCCGTCCATTACCGAACACCCACTGTAGATCGGCGCACGTGAGCCGCAGGTGGCTCGACGGCCGCTGATATAGCTTGGATGCTATGTCTTCAGGTGAGGTCGAACTCGAGGACCACATCACAGAGGAACATGATCACTGAACGCTCGAGAAGCTCGCTACCGCAGTCGGCCAAGAGCTCGTCGTGGGAGTAGGAGCGCAGCTCAGCGAAAACCGGTCCATCGCGAAGCTTGTTCGAGACGGCCACGCAGTCGTCCGCAAAGCCGGCTGATCGCTCACAGGAACAATGCCTGCGAGTTATAGGTGGCGCCCACGCGCCCGGCCTTGGTCCTCACCGCTCCCCGTAGCTAATCTGGGCTTGTGACAAACGCTTCGGAAACAGAACAATCGGTCGGCTCGTGCCCGGTCTACGACGCCATCGTCATCGGCGCGGGATTCGGTGGGCTCTACGCGCTGCACCACCTGCGCGACGAGATGGGCCTGTCGGTTAAGTCCTTTGACGCAGCGAGCGACGTCGGTGGCACGTGGTGGTACAACCGCTACCCGGGCGCCCGGGTCGATGCGCCGAGCAGTCCGTTCTACGCCTACCCGTTCAGCCAAGAGCTCGTCGACGAGTGGGTATGGCCCGAGACGCAGAGCACACAGGCCGACGTCCTCGCCTACGTGGAACACGTCGCTGACAAGTACGACCTCCGAAAAGACATTCAGTTCGACACGTTCGTGACCGATGCTCGCTACGACGAAGACACCCAGCACTGGACGATCGAGACGGACGGGGGCGAACAGGCCAGCGCTCGATTCCTGATCTGTGCAACCGGGGCGCTCTTCGTCGCCAACAAGCCCGATTACGCAGGCATCGACGACTTCACCGGAGACATCTTCCACACCGGTCGGTGGCCGCACGAACCGGTGTCGTTTGAAGGCAAGCGGGTCGGGGTGATCGGCACCGGCTCATCGGGGGTCCAGGTGATTCCCGAGATCGCCAAGACCGCCGATCACGTCACCGTGTTCCAGCGCACGGCCCAATACGCGCTTCCCGCCCGCAACAAGCCATTGGCTCAGGAGGATCTCGAGGAGTACCGAGAAAACTGGGACGACTTCCGGTCATCGATGCGGTACCGGGGTGGTTGGCCGTTCAAGACAAGCAAGCTCAAGTCCGGAGACCACACGTTCGAGGAACGACAAGAGCGCTACGAGGAGATGTGGGAGCGCGGTGGCATGCACCTCGCCATCAACAGCTTCACCGGGGTGTACGTCAAGGCGGAGCTCAACGAAGAGATCGCCGAGTTCGTCCGGGGCAAGATCAGCGAAATCGTCGACGATCCCGAGACAGCGCGGAAGCTGCTACCCACCTATGCGTTCGGCACAAAGCGACTCATCCTCGACAACGGCTATTTCGAGACCTACAACCGCGACAACGTCACGTTGGTCGACTTGCGCGACAACCCAATCGAAGCATTCACTGAGACCGGCGTTCGCACGGCCCACGACGAGTATCCGATCGACATGTTGGTGCTCGCCACCGGATTCGACGCGGTCAGTGGCTCGATGCTCAAGCTCAACCCGAAGGGCCGAGGCGGAGTCCCGCTGAAAGAAAAGTGGGCAGAGCGCTTCGACAACAGCCTGGGCATGACCCTCGCTGGTTACCCGAACCTCTTCATGATTCATGGTCCAGGCGCCCCCGGGGTGTTCTTCACCATGCCACTCGGCGCCGAGCTACAGACGGCGTGGATCGAGTCGTGCATCCGCCACCTTGACGAAGCCGGTCTGGGCGCCATGGAGGCAACCGAGGACGGCGAAGCGAGCTGGGACGCCGAGATCAACGACATCGCGAACCGCACCCTCTACCCGCAAACCGACTCGTGGTACACGGGTGCGAACATCCCCGGCAAGCCGCGCCAGTTCCTCGGCCACCTCATGGGCTCGCAGTATTTCAACCGCCTGACCGAGGTGGCTGAAGCCGGCTTCGAGGACTTCGTTTTCGAGGAGCGGCGCTAGCAGCGCCAACTACTGGTTCGGCCAGCAACATCTGTGGGCGTCAGGGTCTTCGTACCCGAAGGAGAGGTCGAACAGGATCTCGTATTCGTTGGGCAAGTCAGCAATCTCGCGCACTGCGCGGCGCCGACCCCCGAAGCGCTGACCTCACTGTTCACGAATGACGTTTGATGCTCCTGGTGCACTTACGTCAGCGCTACGTCTGAGCAGCAACTACCGTGCTCGTAGGGGCAGTGCACTTTTTGAAGAGGCAAGGCCCATTCTTTGAAGGGCGATGTCATGGAGAACCGGGCCAAGCCTCTACTGATAGGTGCAACCGCAGCTGACCCAAAACGCGCGATCTTCATCTGGAACGCGATCCGGAAGTACTTCAACGAGGCTGGTCTACCTGTCGAGTACGCGTTGTATTCGACCTACGACACTCTCTGCGACCATCTGCTCCGCGGAATCGTCGACATTGCATGGAATGCCCCGATGGCCCACGCCCAATCGCTCATTGCGGGCGGTGGAGCCTGCCGCACGCTGGCCATGCGCGACACCGATGAGGGCAACCACACGTTGCTGGTGACCATGACCGAATCCGGCATTGACTCCATCGATGAGTTGCGTGGTCGCCGGATCGCCATGGGTGTGCCGATCTCCAGCGAGCTGTGGCTGCTCCCGGTGCGACAACTCGCGGAGGCTGGTCTCGACGTCGAAAGAGACTGCGAGCTGATCGACCTGACCCCAACGACCTACTCGAATCAGCAGGCGTGGGTGGATGACCAAACGATTTTCGAAGCGATTGTTGACGGGAGCGCCGACGCTGGGGCCATTTTCGAGCCGTGGCTCGCGCCCCTCCTGAAACAGCACGGGATGGCTGAGTCCGACGTCACGACGTTGTGGCAGACAAGGCCGTATTCCCACTGCGCATTCACCTCGGCCCCAGGGCTCAGCTCGGGCGACGGCAGCCGCTTCGTCGAACTGCTGCTCGCAATGGATCCCGACGACCCTGAGATAGCCGAGATGATGCGGATGGAACATCTCACCAAATGGGTCCGAGCGTCGGACGACGGTTGGCACGACCTGATCCAAGCGATCGATATCGCCGGTCTCGCTGGAGAGACGTTCTGAAGTTCTCCCGCCGCCAGCCGAGCCCAACTGGATCACACGGGGTGCGGATCATCTCTCACCGAGCACCTTCGGGAACACAGGTCCGGCCAGGATCTCTCCGGCCTCAAGCTATGGCTTAGCGGCATCGGCAGCGGCATCGTCGCTGGCTGTGCGGTTGTGATGCATGTTGGGTGGCGCGTGGTCAGGATGGTGTTGGTTGGGTGCGCCGGTCGACGGGGTGGGTTTCGTACATGCGGACGATGACAACAAGTCCGGATGCTGCGGTGAGGGCAGCGACGGCGTAGATCGCGGCTTCGATTGAGATCAGATCCGCAACGACGCCGGCGAGCAGGGCTCCAACGGCGAAGCCTGCGTCGCGCCAGAGCCGGTAGATGCCAACCGATCGGGCCCGCCATGTGGGGTGGGCGACATCGCCGATGGTGGCGAGCAGGGTCGGGTAGACCATGGCGGTGCCGACGCCGAGCGCTGCGGCGCCGATCGCCCACGGCCAGAACCCGGAGACGGTGGCCATCCATGCGATCGCGACGGCTTGGGTCAACATGCCACCTGCGATCAAGGGTTTGCGGCCGACGCGGTCGGACAGGCCGCCGGTGTAGAGCTGCCCGAGACCCCAGATGCCGGGGTAGATCGCGGCGAGGATGCCGATCCGGCCCACGGAGAGTCCGTTGGCGGCGAAGAAGATCGGGAACAGTCCCCAGGCGAGTCCGTCGTTGAGGTTGTTGACGAGCCCGGCCTGTGACGCAGCCGACAGGGCCTTATCGCGGAAGCTGGTGAGGGTGAAGATCTCGCCGGTAGTGAGTTCGTGGTGAAGGTGTTCGTGTGTGAGGGTGTGGTTGGCTGCTTCATGTTGGGCGTGGCCTCGGGTTTCTTTGACGAACAGGACCGACAGGCTGAGGCCGAGGCCGGCGTACGCAAGTCCGAGAAAGAAGGGTTCGGGACGGAGTCCCCATCGTTCGGCGATGTAGCCGGTGGCCAACGCAGTGACGGCGACAGCGCCGTAGCCGGCTGCCTCGTTGAGTCCCATCGCTAGCCCGCGTTTGTCGGGGCCGGCGAGGTCGATCTTCATGATGACGGTGGTTGACCAGGTGAGGCCTTGGTTGATGCCGAGGAGAACGTTGGCGAAGATCACCCATCCCCACGTCGGGGCCCATATCAACAGGAGCGGGACGGGGATGCCGATGATCCAACCGGCGACGAGCACGGGTTTGCGCCCGTACTGGTCCGACAGGGTGCCGGCGAAGAAGTTGGTGATCGCTTTCACGATGCCGAAGGCGGCGATGAAGGTAAGCGTGGCCGTGAACGCGGTGAGGCCGAATTCCTCTTTCGCCAGCAACGGCAGGACGGTGCGTTCTTGGCCGATCATGCCGCCGACAAGCGCGTTGACTCCGACGAGCAGCGAGAACTGGGCGAGGTTCTCCTTGAGGCCGAGCCGGATGACCCGATCGTGCCGGGCGTTGGTGTCGGGGGATGTCATTTGCCGACGTGCAGTTCGAGGCCGGTCGCGACGGCCCAGGTGTCGGGGCCGCCGTCGAAGACCGAGACCTCGGGGGTGCCATTGGCGGCGAGGATGCTGGCGGCGGTCATCGCTCGTTCGCCGTGGCCGCACATCACGGTCAGCGGATCTGTGAACGGTGTGACGTCGGGGATCGAGCCGAGCTCGACATTGACGCTGTCGGGGACGTGGCCCGACTGGTATTCGTTGCCTTGCCGGACGTCGATGATGGTGGGTGTCATCGACGCGGCGTCGACGACTCGGATCTGGGTGAGGGGTCGGCCGGTGTCGCGCCAGGCGTCGATGCCGCCGTCGAGTTCGCCGAGCAGGTTTTCGGCGCCGACGTCGAGGCACTGGCGAACGAGGTCGCCGCGGTCCTGGTCGGGGTCGAGTACGAATACCAACGGCTGGCCGGGTTCGGTCAGCCAGCCGATCCAGCTTGCGAACACTGGTCGCAAGGTATTGGACATCGATCCGGCGATGTGCCCGGTCGCGAATTGTTTCATCGGGCGGGCGTCGACGATCAGCGCACCTTCGGCAACGTGAGCGACTACTTCGTTGGTGCTGAGGCCTCGCAGGCTCGGAAGCTGGTCGTAGTGGGTCGGGCCGAGCCGGTTGAGCTCGGGCAGCCGACCGAAGTAGGAGGGAAACGTGCCGAATCCGTCGAGCAGGGTGTTGACGAACTCGTCTTCGCTGTCGATGACAAACAGTGGGTTGCCCGCCCGTTCAGTGCCGATGGTGGTGGTGCGGGCGCTCGAGCCGGGAGCACCGCAGAACGACCCGGCACCATGGGTTGGATAGACGGCCAGGTCGTCGGGCAGAACGTCCAAGCGGCGCAACGACTGGAACATCTGATGGGCCAACGGCTCGGCCAGTTGTGAACCGAGCAGGTCGGTGCGTCCGACCGTGCCCACCATCAACGAGCCACCGGAGAACAACGCGACTGGAGCGCCGTCGCAGCACAGCAGGTAGGCCATGTGGTCCGGTGTGTGACCGGGCGTGGCCATGGCTCGCAGTGTGTAGCCGTCGTCGAGGTCGACGACGTCGTCGTCGGTGAGAGGTTGATGCGGTACCTGTAGCTCGGATGCCGACGGCGCCAGGAAGGTTGCGCCGCTGCGGGCCGCAAACGAGGGGCTGCCGGTGACGTAGTCGGCGTGTGAGTGGGTGTCGGCCGTCCACGCCACCGCGACAGACAGACGATGAACCAGCTGTTCATGGGGTGTCGGGAATCGCGGCGGATCGATGAACAGGGCCCGCCGTCCGACCTCTACCACATAGGAGCTGTGCCCCAGGCCCTCGTCAACGAACTCATGAACACGCATACCCAACTCCTCAAGTATCTACTTGACAAGATAGGAGGGCTTCCTTGTATCGTCAAGCAGTAGCTTGAATAGCTGTGGAGGTCGACAATGGGTGATCGGAACGCCAAGGACGAACTGTTCGACGGGTTCGCCGAGGTCGCCAAGGCGCTCGGAAGCGGTCGCCGGGCCGAGCTGATCGACGTGCTCGAACAGGGCGAACGCCATGTCGAGCAACTCGCCGACGAGATCGACCAAAGTGTCGCAAACACTTCGTTTCACCTGAGGGCGCTCGCCACAGTCGGGTTGGTCACAACCCGCCGCGACGGCAACCGGATCTACTACCGCATCGCCTCCGACCGCGTCGGCGATCTGTGGGCGGCGGTGCGTGACGTGGCCGCTGCTCACGACGACCAA
>JBDNHG010000647.1:0-4935 GCA_041688925.1 Acidimicrobiales bacterium
AGCAGATGGCGCAGTTCGAGGCGATGGAGCACGGCGATCGTCTCTCTCGCTCCGGCCTTTTTGGCAAACAAACACGCAAGGATGTTGGCGTCGTCTTCGCCCGTCAGGGCAATGACCGCGTCGTAACCACCGACGTCTTCTTCTTCGAGCAGCGATGCGTCGGTGATATCGCCCAACAGCACCAGTACACCATCGAGCTCGTCGGCCAGCTCTCGGGCTCGCGGTTCGCTGCGATCGATGATGGTGACCACATGACCCTTTGCTACGAGCGCTCGAGCCAGGATCGCTCCGGTGCGACCGCCGCCGAGCACCAGGATGCGGTGGGCCTCGGCTGAGGCCAAGCCGAGCTGGGTCATCACGTCAGACCGAGCACGAGTCTTGCAAACAACGCGAACGTTGTCGCCTTCTTGCAGCTCATGATCGTTGCGGGGCACGATCGTCTGGCCATCACGGGTAATGGTGCACACGATGAAGTCCCAATCGGCGCCATAACTCTCGGCGATATCGGTCAACGACCTGCCAACAAAGGGCGCGTTGGCATCGAGTTTGGCTGCGATCATCAGCAGCTCGTTGTCAGCGAGTCGGGCGATCTCGATGGCACCGGGATACGCCAGCAGGTCGAGCACTTCGCGAGCGACCGCATCATCGGGGTCGATCACCAAGTCGGCCCCGACCGCTGCATGCAGCTGCTGCGCACGCGAGCCGCGCAGTCCAGGACTCTCGAGACGCACGACGCGTCGTTCAACACCTTCGAGCTTGGCGATCAGCGATGCGACCAGGTTGACCTCGTCGATCGACGTCGCTGCCACAAGCAGGTCGGCCTCACCGATTCCCGCGGCGCGCATGACTTCGGGATCGGTTGCGTTGCCATGCACAAGCGAAACATCGAGCAATTTGTCGATTTGTGAGATGCGCTCGGCATTGCACTCGATGACGGTGACGTCATTGCCTTCTCGGCTCAGGAGCTGGGCCACATGGGTCCCGACCTCGCCGGCACCTACCACGATTACGCGCACGACGGACCATCTTTGTCGACAGAAGCGCAACCACGTCGGTTTTGCACGATCTTTGTTGCAGAAACCCCGAAGTGGGCGGCATCTGATTTGGAAGGATTCGATCGGGCGGCGTCGGGCCTCATGTCGCAAACCTCACACCGAGTTCGGTCACCACGACAGGCACTGGCACATCGTGAGGCTCAATTGGTATGGCGTCAAATCGTTGGGCCTCGAAGCCGACGCCAACGACCTGCGCCTGGCTGGTCGCCAGGTAGCGGTCGAAGAACCCGGCACCTCGACCCATTCGGTTGCCTTGACAATCAAAGCCGGTGAACGACACCAACAAGGTTTCGGGGTCGATCGGCTGGTCGCTGGGTGGCACGGGGATACCGAACCTGCCCGGCACAAGGGTGTCGCCACGACACCAGCGAACAAACCGCATCGAATAATCGCCGCGGCGTTCGTCAACACCGTCTTCTCTGACGACGGGCAGTGCAACAACCTGGCCTTGGTCCCATAGATGTTCGACCAACGGCATCAGATCTGGCTCACCATCATGTGCAAAGAACACGCCCACACTGGCGGCACCGACTGAATGGAGCGAGCGCAGGTGGCCGACAAGCATCGCCTCGGCCCGCACCCGGATGTCACCCTGTAGTGCTCGGCGCGCTCGACGCCCCTCGGTGCGCACCGTCGATCGGTCCACGGGCAGGCTCATTGTCGTGAACTGTAGAGCGGCTATCGACAGCACGCATCCCGTTCAGACCATCGCTGAGCGCTGCCACCGCAGCGGCGGCGGCGGAAGTTCTGTAGGAAACAACAATTCGGCAAACTCCAAGCATTAGATTGCGACACGGGTCAGGACGGCAGTACCGTCCTGCCGCTGTAACCACGCACGAGAGGGAAACGTCAACGTGGACGCCATTCCGTACCTAGCCGGAGGTAGTGCCTTAGCGGCACTGGCTCTAGCTGTCTATTACTTCAACGTCGTCAAGGCGGCCGACCCCGGCAACGAACGAATGCAGTACCTGATGAACGAGATCCAGGAGCGGTCACGCGCATTCCTGCAAAAGGAATACACGTGGGTCGCCGGGTTCGTCGTCATCATGATCGTGCTCATCGCCGTGCTGCTGACCCCGCTCTCTGCGGTCAGCTATGTGATCGGCGCACTGTTGTCGGCCGGCGCTGGCTGGGCGGGCATGACCGTCGCAACCATGGCCAACGCACGCACCACCCAGGCTGCAATTGAAGGCCCACAAAAGGCCCTGCCGCTCGCATTCAAGGGTGGCGCCGTGATGGGCTTCTCTGTCGCCGGCCTGAGCCTGCTGGGCTTGTCGTTCTTGTACCTGCTATTCGTCGAGTGGACGAACACCGAAGACCCCTACCAGGTCATCACCGCCTTTGGTCTGGGTGCCAGCTCTATCGCACTCTTCAGCCGTGTCGGCGGCGGTATCTTCACCCAGGCAGCCGACGTCGGCGCCGACCTTGTCGGCAAGGTCGAAGCCGGTATACCCGAGGATGATCCTCGCAACCCCGCCACCATCGCCGACAACGTGGGCGACAACGTGGGCGACGTCGCCGGTATGGGCGCTGACCTTTTCGAGAGCTATAGCGGCGCAATCATCGCACCGATGGCGTTCACCGCCTTCGCAGCGGCCAGTGGCTGGCAAGCCGGCCTGGACCTCCAGACCGAACTGATCCTCTTTCCGTTCGTAGTTGCCTTCGTCGGCATGCTCGGTTCGATCGTGGGCAGTTTCATGGTTCGAAGCGGCGAGTCCTCAGAAATCAAGGACCTGTCACGCGCACTGCACATGGGCACAAACGTCGCCATGGCAGTCGCAGTTGTCGGCGTGTTCATCGGCGGCTACATGGTGTTCGACGGCGACGCTCGTTGGGGTCTTCCACTATCGGTGATCTTCGGCCTCGCCGCCGGCTGGATGATCGGCAAGGTCGCCGAGGTATTCACGAGCGACGAATACGGCCCGGTCAAGGCCATCGCCGCCCAGACCCAAACCGGCCCCGCCACCGTGATCCTCAAGGGCATCAGCTCGGGCATGATCTCGGTCGGCGCATCGGTTTCGCTCATCGCAGCAGCTGTTGGTGCCTCGTATTGGGCAGGCCAGCAAGCGCTCGGTGATACCCAAGAAGCCGGCATCTACGGCGTCGCCATCGCAGCTATCGGCATGCTCGCTACAACCGGTGTGGTTGTTGGTGTTGATGCCTACGGCCCAATCGCCGACAACGCCGGTGGTATTGCCGAAATGGCAGAGCTTCCGCCCGAGGTTCGCGAAGTCACCGACTCACTCGACTCACTCGGCAACACCACCGCTGCGGTCGCCAAGGGCTTCGCCGTTGGTTCTGCTGCGCTAACCGCGTTGGCCTTGTTCGCCAGCTTCGATCAGGCAATCTCGGCAGCCAACCCGGCCGAGAGCCTGAACCTCGATATCGGCAACGTCGAAGTCTTCATCGGCCTGTTCCTCGGTGCCATGTTGCCGTTCGTCTTCGCTGCACTCACCATTGATGCTGTCGGCCGTGCCGCAGCCGCGATGATCGAAGAGGTTCGTCGCCAGTTCCGTGAGATCCCGGGCCTGCGCGAAGGCAAAGAGGGCGTACGCCCTGACAGCGCACGATGTGTTGCTATCTCGACCGAAGCCTCGCTCAAGGAAATGATCATTCCCGGTGGTCTCGCCATCATCGTTCCGCTGGTTATCGGCTTCATCGACGTCAACGCACTCGGCGGATTCCTCGCCGGCGCTCTGGTCAGCGGCTTCGCACTGGCCATCTACATGTCGAACGCCGGTGGTGCGTGGGACAACGCCAAGAAGTACATCGAAGCTGGTCATCACGGTGGCAAGGGCAGCCCTGCTCACGCCGCAGCAGTTATTGGTGACACCGTTGGCGACCCATTCAAGGACACTTCTGGTCCAGCCATGAATATTTTGATCAAGGTCATGACCATTGTGTCGCTGATCTTCGCTTCAGCATTCGTCTAGTTCACACAACAACGCTAAACCCATCCGGGGGGATGGTCGGTCGCCGGTTGCTCACAAAGCTGCCGGCGACCGATGCTTGCTGTTTTGCACCGCTTCTACAAATTTGGGTGACCAATGGCTGCTACCACCAATTCGAGGGCTGCGGCGATTCCAAGCAAGCTGTCTGAACGCCAGCGTTGTCCGACGAGCTGGGCGCCGATCGGCAGGCCAGCGGCATCGAGCCCACACGGCACGGTGATCGCCGGGCACGGGCTGACCATGTTCCAGATAGCCGTCATGTCGGGCGAGTGATACCGATCGCCCACCATGTGACCTGGCACGTTGGTGCCCGTGATCGAGGCGGCGACGGGTCCGGTGGCCATAGTCGGACACAACAGCACGTCGTGCGATGCAAGGATCGGCCGAAGTTGTTGCCACATGCGGCTGCGGGTGAACTCGACCTGTTTGTACTCGACTGCCCCCATGGCGTTGCCTCGTGCGATCAGATCGACGACTTCGGCGGTCATCTGGTCACCGAAATCGTCGACTAGATGGCCATAGTACGCGGCCATGAACACTGCCCACAGCTTGTTCCATTCACCCTCTTCGGTGCCGACAAAACCCAGATTCACCTCGGTCACGGTCGCTCCTGAAGCAGCCAGAGAGTCAGCAGTCGAGCGCACCGCAGCCTCGATTCCTGGATCGACCTGCCAGCACCCGAGGTCGAGGCTGAGCGCGATCCGAACGTTGCTGAGCTCAGCCGGCCCCCACTGTTGGGTGAGGTCGAGCGGTGCTATTTGCGAGAGAACGTCGGCATCGTCGGGACCTTGTGTCGCCGCAAGAAAGAGGCGAGCGTCATCGACGCAGCGGGCGATCGGACCGTGGTGGCTGATCGTGTCGAACAAGGCCGGCAACACGTCCATTGGGATACGACCCAACCCAGGCTTCAAGCCAACAACCCCGCACCA
>JBDNHG010000648.1:0-6817 GCA_041688925.1 Acidimicrobiales bacterium
ACACAGCACCAGCCAGACCGGCCCAGCCCGGTTGGCTACGACGGCGCCGAAGACTGCGATAGCAACCCCCACAAGGGCACCGATCATGCCGAAGATGCGAGCCGAGGTGCGCCGCTGGTGACCACGCGGATCCCACAGCCCGCTCGCCGCACGCCACTCCTCGAGTTCGCCGGCAAGGCCATTCCAGGCTCCAGCGAACCCGCTGTCGTACTTGCCGAGCTCGACGCGATCACCATCTGCGAAGATCGCGTCGAGGCGTGCCGCAACCAAGGGGTGCGGCTCGGCTGGCCCGCGAAGCAGCACGAAGTCGTCGTCGTTGTCTTCCAGACGGACCTCGTCGCTGATCGCGCACTCGATCAGCCACGCGATCTGGTGCTCAGACTTGACGCCCTCGGCGTGGATGATGCCGCCGGCCGCAGCGCTCAGCCCTTGTGGGGGTGCGAATTCGATGCTGGCCATCGCGGCGAGCTGTTCCTGGTCGACCAGCTCGACTCCGGCGACATCGCCCGACAGCGGCCCGAATGCCGCATCGGCAGCGCCGCCCGACCACACCTGCTCTCTGCCCAGGTTGCGCACCCGGCGAGAGGTGACTGCGCCAGCAACGAGCGCCGCCGCAAGCACGGCCAGTCCCGGCGCAAGCCAGCCGCTGCCGGGGTCTTCAGCTGCCCCTTGCGGGGCAGCGGGCGCGCGGGCCGTTGTCGCCAGAGTCGCCCCGAGTGTCCCTTCGACCGTCACTGCTTCGCCAGGATCGAGCCCGTCGACCATGACGAGCAGATGGCCGGGCTCGACTTGCGCGACCTCGCAGCCGCCTTGGTCACCGTTCTGGCCCCGGTGGCAGACAATCTCGCTGAACGCCCGATCAGCAGTGACATGTATCTCGGCGTGGTTGATCGGCACGGTCCACTCGAGACCCACCGCATTCCACGACAGCCTGTCGCCCACGATCAGCGATTCGATGGGATAGGAGAGCTGGTAGCGGTGGCGGTTCGAGATCGTCGTGTCAGGATCGCCGACTTGCCATCGGACACCACCGAAACGCGATAGAGCCATAAACGTGTCGGGGGCCGTGGGCGAGCTGATCGTCACCGGCGTCCTCAGATCGGCATCGGGAATGTCCCGCAGAATGCCGTGGCGCCGGTTGACGCCAAAGTCGTAGTCGATGACCTCGACAACCTGGGCGCTGCCGTCGTCGACAGAGGCATGCAGCCAATAATCAGCAATCCGTTCGGTGTCGCCGATCAATGCCCCAACAGATGCAACAGCACCTACGGCCACAGCACCAAGGCCCAGCAGCAACACATCCAATCGCCGTCTTGTGGAGTGCTTCATCGTGTGACAATAGCGCTCGGCGTTGAGCGCCCGACCAGCATCGACGCGCCCATGACCATCTATCCGTCGATATCGCCTGCGTTGATCTCGAGGATGTACGGGCCACCGGTGGTGTCATTGTGTTCGGCCACGATCCGGTAAGCGCCGCTCACCGGCGCGGTGAACACGACTCGAGCGTCCAGACCGTCGATACCACCGCCGGAGTCATCGTCGTCGGTCAGTTGGTTGACGGGGCCGAGCACGGTCACGTCTGGATCCAGGCCCGGCAGAACCGCCGACATCAAGACGGTGAACACATCGCCGGCGTCGGCCTGGAGGACGTAGAAGTCGCGGTCGAACTCATCGACAGTGAGAGCACCTTCCAACATCACGGGCACCACGAGTAGCGGCGCCGAATCGAGCGTGAGCTCGAGGGTCATAGTGGTGTCGGTGTCGGAACGATCGATCGCCTCGATCGTGTAGAGCCCGTCTTCGGGCATGAGGAATAGTGCGAAAGCGTCGGTCTCACCAAACCCGCGGCCGAGGTCGTCGTCGCCTGCGAGTTGGCCACCGTCGGGGCCGAATATCGAGACCATCGGATCAGCATCATCAGCCGATGCCCGCATTTCCACACCGGCGACCTGCCCGGCTCGACCCTCGAATGTGAAGGTCTGCACTTCGGCCAAGCCGAGCGACAGTTCGATCGGTTCGACCGGATCGACTCGAGCGCCGTCGACAAGTCCGCCATCGCTGTCACCGCCGCCGCGTGTGAACGCAACGACCAAGATGGCCGCAGCCATGACGATGCCGATCGCAGCAAGAAACGCCACGCGTCGCAACCGTAAGCCTTCAGGGGCCACAGCCACCTGCTGCTTCTGCGTTGGAACCTCGGGAGGCCGTGGCGCGTTGACGCTGATTGGGGCCGCATCGACCTCGACCCTGCTTTCGTCGACCACGACCGTCTCACCCTTGATCACGCGTCGCCTTTCATCATCGAGGCCGAGCAGCATCGATGTCGGCGCCTGGCAGCACTGGGCTTGCGCGTCTTGGAGCAACCGGCCGAATTCCAGCGCCGACCCGGGGCGGTCCGCCGGGTCCTTCGCCATGGCTGTCTCGATCACGTCTGCCACCGCAGAGGGCACACCACGAACGCGCAGGTCAGGGACCGGATCGGTGTGGATTCGCTGCAGGATGGGATACATGCTCTCGTCGGTGGGTCTTGTGAACGCCGGCGTGCCGGCGAGCAGCGTGTAGAGGGTCGAACCAAGCGAATACACGTCGCCGGCGACCGACGGCCGCTGGCCGTCGATCACCTCGGGCGGGGCGTAAGCAAGGCTGGCGCTGACAATGCCGCTCCGCGTCTCGTGGCCCCCAGCGACTCGCGCAATTCCGAAGTCGGTCAGCTGCGGCTCCCCGAACGAGCTCAGCAGGATGTTGTCGGGCTTGACGTCGCGGTGGACGACCTCACTCTGATGAGCGACTTCGAGCGCACCCGCCATGCGCACACAGATCGGCACGGCGTCCTGCCATCGCATGGGCCCGTCATCGAGCCTGTCTTGCAGAGACCCCCCGGGCATGAACGCCATGAGGAGGTATGGCTTTCCGTCTGCCACCCTGCCGGCATCGAAAATCGTGACGATGCTCGGGTGCTCGGAGAGAGATCCCATCACCTGGCACTCGCGGTCGAACCGTTGGTTCGCCGCCTCGTCGAGATGGGCAGACAACACCTTGACGGCAACCGTTCGTCGAAACGCCGGCTGTTGGGCCTTGTAGACAACGGCAAAGCCGCCCTGACCGGCGACTTCCACATCCTCCAAGCCCTCGATGCCCAACACCTCGGTCACTGAAGCGACATCCTTCTAGCGAAGGAACCGAGGCAGCGTGATGCCACGACCCCTTCGTCCTCAAGAACCTTCACGACCGGATGCGACCTCATCCAGATGTCGTACCACGAAACTGAATTGCGGCGCGTCCCGAGCGACGCCGTTCGACGCCAAGTCAGCTCAGCTCAGAGCTGCCTTGCGCCTGTCGCTTCGTTCGGCGATGAGCGTCGCTCGATCAAACCCTGCCGCCGCAGATGCCACTTCTCAGGTGTGCGCTGGACCGTCCCACCGCACCATCAAAGCCGTGGCGTCGTCGCCGAGATCATCGGAGGCCTGGTGTTCTCGCACGCTCGCCACGAGCCTGGCCAACATCTGCTCTGGGCGCAGCGACTCCTCCGCATGGCGGTCCATGAAGTCGATCAGGCGCGCTACCCCGAAGAATTCCCCGTCAGGTGTGCGGGCCTCTGTGATCCCGTCGGTGTAGGCGAGGACACAGTCACCCGGCTCGAGCTGTTCGGTCGTCACCGACGGTTCGCGTGCAGAAATGCCCCACGGCGGCGTCGGCGGACAGCGGAGCTCTCCAATCACGCGACCCTGACGGATCAGCAGAGGAAGCGGATGCCCTGCGTTCGTCCAAGTGAACGCTCCCGACTCGAGTTCAATCCGGGCCAGCACGCCGGTCAGGAATGACGAGTCGTCGTGCAATGACGAGATCAACGATCCGAGACTCGTGTGAGTCGCAGCGAGCGAACGACCCTCGCGCCGGTCGTGGCGGTAGCTGCTGATCGCCAACGACGCGATGCGCGCCGCACCCAGACCGCGGCCCACGGCATCCATGATCGCGAAATCGAGGAACGATCCATTGAGTGCGTAGTCGAAGCAATCTCCGCCGATGTCGTACGCCGGCTCGAGGAGCCCGGCGACCGAGATGCCACCGGCCGTGAAGACCAGCGGCGGCAGGACGTCCCACTGCATGCTGGCGGCGAGGCTCATGCTGCGTCGACGCCGGTACAGGTTGTAGACGTCGGTTGACCGGGCGTGGACAGCAATGAGGTATCCGGCCATGCTCCCAAGCTCGACACATGCTGCGAGGAGACCGTCGTCCATTCTGGGCAACGAGAGAGCGATCACACCTGTGTGGTCGGAGCCAGCGACGATCGGGATCCACACCCGAACGCCCTCGTCGCGATGTGCCGTGACGATCTTCTGATCGGTGAATGCCCGTCCCGCCATCGTCGTTGTCAGCGCCTCGGTACCAGGAGCATCGGCGTGGACCGACCGGTCGGGCATCGGCTCGAGCACCGTCTGACTGAAGTCGACGAGGTACACCACCAGATCCGTCGCGCCGAACTCGGTCGCCGATCTCGCGAGGATGTCTGGCATGGAGGCAGGGTTCGCATGGCGCGCCTCGCGCAGTGCCCGCCCGAAGTCGATCGATGACATGGGTGCAAGCTACTCCGCAAAGGTGGGCCGACCGAATGTCGCCGTTGAACCCACCCTTCCCCGAGATGGTCAGTGGTCGTGGTGCTTCGGCGCCATCACCGTCGAAGGTCATGACGACCTCGGCGGGTCCATCGGGCGACAGGATTCCGCTGCCCTGATCGCCGTGCGAGGCTCACTGCCGGAGAATAGCGCTCGGCGCCCGAACAGCGCCGCTGCACCGATGAGCAGCTATTCGCCGACAGCGCCGTCGTTGATCTCGAGGACGTACGGGCCGCCCGTGGTGTCGTTGTGTTCGGCCACGATCCGGTACGAACCACTCGCCGGGGGGTTGTCATCGGCACCGCGTCATTAGAGATCAGCAGGTATGGACTCCCAGAACGACCCACCGCGAGCGGGACCGGGACCGGGGAAAGTCCACGACTTCCCGCTCGGGCGCATATCGGTCCAGACCCCGCGGATCATCGCCGGTTCATCACCCATCACGCCGCCAGCGAATCCCGAGACCTCGGATTCATCTTTGACGAGCTGGCTCGCAGCCTCCGTGGCGAAGCCCGCCATGAACGGCTTGCGCCGATGATCCGGTCTAGCGACGCTGCCCGCCACGGCCGATCGACGCGGAATCGGCCCCGGTCGTGGGCGACCGCCGCCTGGCAGGTCGACCAACGCACCGATGGTCAGTCCTAAAAGATGGAGGGATGAAGCTACGTCCCATGTTGCAAGTGCATGACGTCGCCACCTTGAGCGCTTGGTATCAGACGACGCTGGGCCTGAGTTCGAGACATGGTGGCGACGAGTACGAGATGCTCTTCGACGGCGACGACTTCGTGCTCCAGCTGCACCGCATCGATGCCCACGAGCACGGATTTTCCCGCCCCGACGCCGACTCGCCTGGTGCGGGTGTCTCGCTGTGGTTCGAGGCCGAGGATCGCAGCACCTTCGAGGCGATGGTCGAGCGCGCACGCTTCGCCGGCGCGACCATCGTCGCCGAGCCTGCGTGGAACCCGCTGGCCCACCACTACGAAGCGACGCTGCACGACGCGGACGGCTACGTCGTGGTGCTCAACAGCCCATTCCAACCCGACGGCTCCTAGGCCGGTCGATTGGCGTCGGGTCGAACTCGCAATCCTCAGAACCCGTCAGGACGCCTGAAGCCACCGAGCGCCTGCTGCAGGTGGCGTGCGACGGCGAGCGTGGTGCGGTCCTCGAGAAATGGGCCGGCGATCTGCACACCGACCGGCAGCCCGTCGATCTGGCCGATGGGCACCACCGTTGCCGGCAGCCATGAGACCCCGGTCAAGCCCATCCATTTGATGCCATCGAAATAGGGGCGTTCCTGGCCGTTCACATCGATCGTGCGACGAGTGGGCGGACTCGAGTGGTCATGTCGCACCGCAGCGGTCGGGGTCACGGGCAGCAGGACAACGTCGAAGTCCTCGAAGAAACGCCTCCACTTCGCTCGCTGTTGGAGCCGACGCTCGTGCCAGCTGAGCCACTCGCGGTGTCGCATCGCGGCATGCCAAACACCCAGTTCACCTTCCGGAGGGGTGGTCCGAGATGCGATCTCGTCCAGCTCGGCCAACGTCCAGGTGCCGGCCTCGGCAGCCGACAGCAGGTGCATGAAGGTGTCGACGGCCTTGTCGAACGTGAACGCCGGACGAGCGTCGACATCGATGTGAGCACCGGCAGCCTCGAGTGCGGACGCTGCGCCCATCAGCAGCTCGCGGTACCGAGAATCGATCGGGCAGCTCGGCTCGTCGAGCCAGACGGCGACGCGAAAGCCCCCGATCTCGGTATGCCGAGCGGGCGGCAGTTCAAGCGAGTAGGCAAGGTCGTGCCAGTCGTCGGGACCGGCCAAGATGTCCAAGGCCAACTCGAGATCGTCGACATCGCGGGCCATGGGTCCGGCAACGGCGATGTCTGCTTGACTCAGTGTGCCGGGCATCCCCGGGATCTGGCCGAGCGCCGAGACGATGCCATAGCTCGGCTTGTGACCCATCACGCCCGACCAGTGCGACGGTATGCGAATCGAGCCTCCGATGTCGGACCCGAGCTCGAGCGGTGTGTACCCCGCAGCGAGCGCAGCGCCGGACCCGCCCGACGATCCGCCGGGCGTGTGCTCGATGTTGAACGGATTGCCGGTGGTCCCATACACGTCGTTGTACGACTGCATGTCACCTGCGAAGATCGGAAGGTTGGTCTTTCCGAAGACGATCGCCCCCGCATGCTTGTAGCGAGCGACCGGA
>JBDNHG010000649.1:0-5459 GCA_041688925.1 Acidimicrobiales bacterium
ACCGTGCATGCCGACCCGGCGATGTTTGTTGGCGGGGTTCGCTCACTGCTCTTTCAGACGCTGCACCCCACGGCCATGTATGCGGTTTCCGAGCACAGTGACTATGAGCACGACCCGCTCGGACGCCTGCAACGAACCGCTTCGTTTCTCGCGAAAACCACGTTCGGGTCTGGTGCCGAGGCGAACGAAGCCATCGAGATGGTTCGCTCGATCCATGCCCGGGTCGTCGGCACCACCCCCGACGGAACCATCTATCGTGCCGACGATCCGCACCTCCTGGGATGGATACACGTCACCGAGGTCGACAGCTTCCTGACCAGCTACCAGCGCTACGGAGCCACACATCTTTCGCCCGACGAGTGTGACCGATATATCGCCGACATGGGCGTGATCGGCACCGCGCTCGGCGTCGAGGACGCGCCGCAGTCCAGCGCTGAACTCGCAGCGATGATCGATTCATACCGAGACGTACTGGCGCCGTCCAAAGCGTGCCGCGATGCAACCCGATTCCTTTTCGCCCCGCCGCTGCCCATCGGCGTACTGCCGTTCTACGGCTTGATCTTCAGCTCTTCGGTCGCACTGCTGCCGCCGTGGGCTCGCTCGATGCTGTTGCTTCCCGTTGCTCCCGGCATCGACCCATTCGTCTTGCGCCCTGCGACCAAGGCGCTCACCCACGCGCTGCGATGGGCGCGAGTTCCGCCCCCGAGATAGTCAGAGTTCAAATCGCTCGAGGGCGCCGGTGTTCTGCGCCCGCTCGATGATCTCGAGACCCAGTAGCGAGAAGAAGAAGTACACGACAGCGCCAGCAACGACGGCCCATCCCCAGCGATAGTCGCCGACCAGTGCGAGCAGCGCTCCAATTGCGGCCACGGCCGGTGCCGCCAACCCGCTGAAGCCAAATCCGATCTTCACGAATGCGGCGATCGTGGCGTTACGGCGCAGCAGGCCGGTCGACCACAACAGTGTTGATGACACGGCAAGTGCAGCCGCAATCCATCCCATAGTGCCGACCCACAGGTTCAGTGCCGCGAAACAAAACGACCCGACGAGCATCAGCACTGCCAACACCGTCAGATCTCCGGCCGCTGCATCACGCAACTCATCGTCGCTGAGGTCCCGAGCCACCACAGCAATCTACTGTGCCGTCCAACCGCCTAAATGCCGCACCCCCGAGACGGGTTCTGTCACGCGGATTCTGTTCCGCAGGGTTAGGGCGGGTTGGTGACGTAGCGGTTGGCAGCGTCGGTGAGCGAGAGGTCGAGCTGGTTCGCAAGCGAGGACAACCACGCCAGCACATCACCAAGCTCGTGTAGTTGCTGCTCTTTGGTGCCTTTGCGCACCGCCTGCGCCAGCTCGCCGACTTCCTCGCACAACCAGGCGACCGTCGAGGGCATGCCCCGTTCGCGATCGTCTTCCCCGTACAGGGTCTCCATAAGCGCCTGAAACTCACCAATCTCCATCTGCCCAGTCTCGCCCACCAAAACGCAAATTAGGAGCGTCACCCGCCATTATCGCGGGTGACGCTCCTAATTTGCTTCGGGTCAGCGATTGGCGAGGACCTCGGCGATCTGCACCGTATTGAGTGCAGCGCCCTTGCGGAGGTTGTCACTGGAAAGGAACAAGACCAGACCGTTCTCGGTCGACGAATCGCGGCGGATACGACCAACGAGGGTGGGGTCGATGCCGGCCGACTTGAGTGGCGTGGGCAGATCATCGAGCCTGACACCCTGGGCATCAGCCAAGATCTTGGTGGCCTGCTCGGGTGTCAGGTCTCGGTCGAACTCGGCATTGATGACCAATGAGTGGCCGGTGAACACGGGCACCCGAACACACGTTGCGCTAACAGCGAGATCGGGAAGTTCGAGAATCTTGCGACTCTCGTTGCGCAGTTTCTGTTCCTCGTCGGTCTCGAGGCTGCCGTCGTCGACGATCGCGCCACACAGCGGCACGACGTTGCAGGCCAGTGTGGTGGCGAACTTTTTTGGCTCGGGGAAGGTGCCTGCCGTGCCGTCATAGGTGAGCTTGCGCGAATGATCACCGGCGGTGGCGAGTTGGCCGGCGAGTTCATCGACGCCATCCAAGCCCGAACCCGATGCCGCCTGGTAGCTGCTGACAACGAGGCGGCGTAGCCCGGCCTCGACCGCCAACGGTTTGAGCACCGGCATTGCCGCCATCGTCGTGCAGTTGGGGTTGGCGACGATTCCTTTGGGCATGTCGTTGAGCGCATGCGGATTGACTTCGGCCACCACCAGCGGCACCGCGGGGTCCATCCGCCAGCCCGACGAGTTGTCGATCACGATCGCACCGTCGGCTGCGACCTTTGGCGCCAGTTCGAGCGATGTGGTCTTGCCAGCCGAGAAGAGCACTTGGTCAAGGCCCGTGTAGTCAGCAGTGGCTGCATCTTCGATGGTGATGGTGCGGCCATTCCACTCGATCGTGCGACCAGCTGAGCGAGCAGAGGCAAAAAGCCGCAACTCGTCAACGGGAAATTCACGTTCGGCGAGGATTGACAGCATGACGCCGCCGACCTGGCCGGTTGCCCCGATGATTCCGATATTCATGCCGCGAAGACTACCGCGAGAGCTTCACCGGCATGCCCTGATTAATGCACCCACGGGGAAGACGCGTGGGTTAGCTGACGGGGCGGTCGAGTTCGAAGGCTGCGTGCAGCAGGCTCACGGCATCTTCGGTGCGGCTCGAGTCGACGATGGCGCTGATGCGAATGCCCGAGGTCGACAACATCTGGATGTTGATTCCTGCCTCGGCCAACGTTTCGAACATCTGGGCGGCGACGCCGGGATTCGATTTCATGCCAGCGCCGATCAAGCTGACCTTGCCGATCTTGTCATCGGTGCTCACTGTGCCGATCGATAACGCACTGGCAGAATCGCGTGCGGTCGCAAGCTGGCTCATGGGCACGGTGAACGAGATGTCGGTGACGCCTTGGGTGCTCACGTTCTGCACGATCATGTCGACGTTTACCTCTTCGTCGGCCAGCGTGCGGAACAAGCGGGCGGCGATGCCGGGCTCGTCAGGCACCTGTGAGATCGTGACCTTGGCCTCGCTCATGTCGTGCACTACCGCAGTGACTATTGCCCGTTCCATGGAAGTCTCCTCGTTGACCCACGTGCCTTGTTCCCACGTGAATGCTGTTCGGATATGCAGCGCCACACCATGTCGGTGTGCGTATTCGACCGAGCGCATCGCCGGCTTGGGGCAGCCACACGCGGTCATCTCCAAGAGCTCGTCAAAGCTCACATGGCTCATCTTGCGAGCGTTGGACACCAGCCGAGGGTCGGTGGTGAACACGCCGGGCACATCGGTATAAAGCTCGCACGCATCGGCACCGAGTCGGTGCGCCAAAGCGACCGCCGTCGTATCGCTGCCGCCGCGACCCAAGAAGGTGACTTGCTTGTCGGTCGACATGCCTTGCGATCCAGCCACGACCGGCACGCTGCCGTGTGCAAGTGACTCTTTGATGCGGTCGGCCATGACTTCTTCGATGCGAGCATTTTCGTGCGTGGTGTCGGTGATGATGCCAGCCTGGCTGCCGGTGAAGGAGTCAGCCGGCACACCAGCGCCGTGCAGCGCCATCGCCACCAGGGCGACCGCCTTGCGTTCGCCTGCGGTGATGAGCATGTCCATTTCACGGCCGGGCCGTACCGATGACACCTGGTTGGCCAGCCGCAACAGCTCGTCGGTCTCTTTGCCCATGGCGCTCACCACCATGACGACTTGATCGCCGCGCGCCACCGTGCGTCGAACATGATCGACGACCTCGCTGATGCGCTCGGCATCGGCCACCGAGGTGCCGCCGAACTTCTGAACATACAGAGCCACGGCCAGCAGGATATATGGACCTCTACGAGAAGTCCTGTGGGTTCCGACACATCTCGTGGGAACCCAGCAGATAGGCGACACATCGCTCGCAGGGTTCCTCGTACTAAGGCGGTTCTAGGAGCTTCGGCTCCACCTATCGCAAGAACCTCGCTGGCGTTCGAAGGAAGCCGGTAGATTCCGAAGCCATGGGAACCGATAAACGCGCTCGCCAAAAGGCCAATCGTCAAACCCGCCTCGCAGAAGTCGAAGCCGAAACAGTCAAGGACACCCGCGAGGCATCGACCAAGCGGTTCGGCAAGATCGCCGCCATCGTCGCCGGCGTCATCGTGCTGTTCGTGTTGATCAATGTGCTGCGCGGCGGTGACGACGACAATGTCGCCCAGTTCGCACCCACCCCCGTGGCCGAAGGTCAGCCAACACCGACGCCCGAGCCCGTGCTTGACTCGTCGGTCCCCGACGACTTCGAGCCGTTCGCCGGTGACCGAGCACTCGCAGGCGTCGAACCCGCCGCTCGCGACGGGGCCTATGACCAGGCGCCCGACATGAGCATCGACCCAATCAAGAGCTATGTCGCCGTCATCGACACCAACGTGGGCGCAATCAGCATCGAGCTGTATGCCGACCTGTCCCCCGTGACGGTCAACAACTTCGTCAACCTGGCGCGTGATGGCTACTACAACGGCACCATCTTTCACCGGGTACTCGACAACTTCATGGCCCAAGGCGGCGATCCGACCGGCTCTGGCACCGGTGGCCCCGGCTACGAATTCGAAGACGAGGTCGACAACGGACTCGCGTTCGACAAGCCCGGCATCGTCGCCATGGCCAACCCGGGTACCCCCGATAGCAACGGCAGCCAGTTCTTCATCACGTTCAGCGTCGAAGAGACCGCTCAACTGACCGGCATGCACACGATCTTCGGCGAGGTCGTTCGCAATGAAGAAGACTTGGCCGACTTCACTCGCGTCGATCCCAACAATCCCGACGCAACCGAAGGCGAACCAACCGTCATCAAGTCGATCCGTATCATCGAAAGCTGAAACGACGCCGACGCTCGAGGTTCGGACCATTCCAGTGCGGCTCGATTCATCCATGACCCGGCACCGCCGCGTCATGGCTACTCGGCAAGTACCGCCGTGGCAGGGGTCCGTCGCGCGCTTCCCACGACAAACTCGATGACCGCGTGTGCAGTCGGAGCCAGCAGCCGGTCGATGGTTAGCGTAGTCCACCCCGACCGCCACAGTTGGAGCGTGGCATCATCTCGCCAGCTCGGCGCTTGTTGCCACCACCTCGTTATCTGGGCGATCGGCATGACAAAGCCGAAATCGGCGCTCGAAGCGTCGGCGTGTTTGAGTACGTCCGCCGGCGACCCAACAATCAGTGCAGCACCATCTGGCGGCTCAGCCGAATCAAGATCGAATTGTCGTGCCAGGTTCTGCCATCCGCCAGTTGCAACGACGCGCACGGGACCCAGCCGGTCGGCAAGCAGCCTGACTCGGCTTCGCAACTCATCGCCGACGATGAACGTGTTCACGAATTGCACTCGCGTCACGGTAACGCGATGAGTATGTGGGCGTGATGGCACCATGATCGAGCCGCTCCCACTCGAACCCACACCT
>JBDNHG010000650.1:0-3652 GCA_041688925.1 Acidimicrobiales bacterium
CTCGTGGGAGGCGAGCCGGGTGTGGGCAAGTCGACGCTGTTGACACAGGTGACAGCGTCGTGGGCGGCGGCGCATTCGCCGGCGCTCTCGGTGTCGGCCGAAGAGTCACCTCAACAGGTGTCTGGTCGGTTCGCTCGTCTGGGCCTGAGCGGCGACGGGGTTCATGTCGGAGGCGATTGCAACGTCAATGGCGTCTTGGCCGACATCGCAAGCCTGCGTCCGGGTATGGCCGTGATCGATTCCATTCAGACCGTGTTCGACCCCGAGATGTCGTCTGCCCCGGGGTCGGTTGCACAGGTGCGCCAGTGCGCGCACCGGTTGGCGATCGCCGCCCGCGAATACAACTGCGCGGTTGTGCTCGTGGGGCAGGTCACTAAGGACGGCTCGCTGGCCGGGCCGCGTGTGCTCGAGCATCTGGTCGACTCTGTGCTCTCGTTCGACGGCGAGCGCGAGGGCGGTCTGCGGGTACTGCGGGCAATGAAGCACCGCTTCGGGCCAACAGGTGAGCTCGGTGTTTTCGACATGACGAGTCAGGGCCTCGTCACCGTCGACGACCCGTCGGGCCGGATGCTCGGTGATAGACAAACCGATGCAGCCGGCTCGGCGGTCGCCGTGACGATCGAGGGGCGACGGGCGATGGTGCTCGAGGTGCAGGGCCTGTTGATCGAGTCTGACGTGCCGAACCCTCGTCGATCCGCGACCGGTTTCGATCAGAAACGCATGGCCATGTTGCTCGCCGTGATGCAGAAACAACTTGGCCTGAGTTTCTCGAAACACGACGCCTATCTGTCGGTGGTCGGCGGGCTGAAGATCACCGAGCCAGGCGCCGACCTAGCGGTGTGCGCGGCGCTGACATCGTCGATCCGAGATACCGTCATCCCCGACGACATCATCGCTATCGGCGAAGTCGGTCTGGCGGGCGAGTTGCGCTCGGTCGCCGGTCTCGAACGCCGCTTGGGCGAGGCCGCACGGCTCGGGTTTCGTCGAGCGGTGGTCCCCGCATCAGATCAAGATGTCGACGCACCCCTCGAGGCCATCGGCGCCGCGAATCTCTACGAGGGTCTCAGCCGGCTCGGGCTTCGTCGCTCGACAGCGGCGCCGACAGCGGTGCACAGCGTCGCCTGAGCTGTGCCGTTATGCCGCTGAGCCAGACTGCTTCGCTGATGCGGCGCTTGCCGCCTTGTCAGCTCAGCGTGAACGAATGGTGAGCTGTTCGCGGTTGGTGATGCGATAGCCACGGTCAGTCTGTGACAGCCAGCCCAGCTTGATGAACTGGTTGATCGACTTGTTGACCCGCTCACGAGATGCACCGACCATGCCGGCCAACTCTTCTTGCGTCAGCGGCAATTCGAACTCTTCTTCGTCGCCCGCCATCTCGAGCAACCGCTTTGCGGTACGACCCGTGACATCGAGGAAGACCGAGTCAGCCAGCGCATTGTCCATGGCCCGTACCCGTTGCGACAACATGGTCACGACGCCCCACAACAGGCTCGGCTGGGCGGTGAACAGCTCGCGAATTGGCTCGTACGGAAGCTCGATGAGCTCGGAAGGCTCGAGTGCCCGAGCGTCGGCCGAACGGCCTTCGCCGTTGTCGAAGAGCCCCATCTCGCCGAAGAGGTCGCCGTCTTCCATGAGCGCGACCATCGATTCGCGGCCGTCGAATGAACGGTTGGCGATAGCAAGGCGGCCCGACACGACCACATACAGCGCACCCGACTCGTCGTCTTGGTGAAACAGCACATCGCCGCGGCCGAGCGTGCGGTTTGTACATGACTCGGCAAGTGCTGCCAGGCTGGCTTCGTCGAGGTTGGCAAAGAGCGGAGTGTCAGCAAGTTTGGCTTCGGTCATAGGGGAGGGCTTTCCGCGTTGGGGTCAAAACGCATTGGTACGGTGGCTGCACAGAGAGTACTTGGCACCTCCCTTGGTATTACCACTGTCGGGTGTCAAATGTCACAGAATCTAAAAGTTCCTTCACACTAGGTCGCAGAGCATGCCATTTGAAGCCGGCACGACCTGGACGATCGTGGTGGCCGCCGGATCCGGATCACGATTTGGCGGATCAACGCCAAAGCAGTTCGTCGAGGTTGCTGGTCGACGAGTGGTCGACTGGTCGGTCGCAGCGGCAGCAGCCGTCAGCGCAGGCATCGTGGTGGTTGTGCCCCAAGGTTCCTCGACGAACGTCGCGATCCACGATGTGTCTTCGCGGCTGATGTGTGTGAACGGCGGCGAGAGCCGAAGTGCATCGGTGCGGTGTGGCCTGGCAGCAGTTCCGGCCTCGGCCGAGATCGTGCTGGTTCACGATGCAGCGCGCCCCGTTGCGTCGGTTGATCTCTTCGCTCGCGTCGTCGAAGCGGTCAGGGCCGGAGCCGATGGTGTTGTTCCGATTGTCGAGGTGGTCGACACCATGCAAGATCTCGACGGGTCGGTCGTTGATCGATCTCGGCTTCGAGCCGTGCAGACACCTCAGGGGTTCTCGGCAGCCGCGCTTCGACGTGCCCACGCCAGCGAGGACGACGCGACCGACGACGCCGCCTTGGTCCGTGCCTGCGGTGGCACCGTCGTTGGTATCGCCGGCGAGCGCTGGAACATCAAGGTGACCGAACCCGACGACGAGACGGTCGTCGCTGCATTGCTGGGGGTGCGGCCATGACTATGCGCATTGGTCACGGATTCGACGTCCATCCATTCACCGATGATCCCGATCGTGTGCTCGTGCTTGGCGGCGTCACCTTCCCCGGCGAGACGGGGCTGCGCGGCCACTCAGATGCAGACGTCATCGCCCATGCGTGCACCGACGCAATCCTGAGCCCTGCTGGTCTTGGCGATATCGGCCAGCTGTTCCCTGACACCGACGCGGCCTATGCCGGCGCCGACAGCATCGTGTTGTTGACCGAAGCTCTCCGCCGGCTGCACGAGATCGGAGGCACGGTGATCAACATCGATGTCACCGTCGTTGCCGAACGCCCCAAACTCGCGCCACGCAAAGCCGAGATCGAACAGCGGTTGTCGGCGACCGTCGGTGCTGCGGTAACCGTCAAGGGAAAACGCGCCGAAGGCCTGGGCGCGCTGGGTCGTGCCGAGGGCATCGCCTGTTGGGCTGTTGCACTCATCGACCTGCCCGCGAACCCGTGATCGCCAGCTCCCAGCGTGCCCCTGAACGCCCTGGCGGACAGCCGGCCAATGCCCGGAACAGCCAGTCACCAGCCCACCAAACAGCCCACCGATCCCAGAGCCCCGTAGACTTTCTCCGAATCTCTGAACCTTTTCAGTGACTATGTCATCGAAACAGTTCAGAGATGATGCGAACTCGTTGTCGAAGTTCCTGATCGAGCCAGTCGAGGTATCCCATGAATTCACGCCGTAAACCACCCTCCGATAAACGGGGAAACAAGGGCCGAAACGAGAGCGGCGGTCGTCGCAGTGGCCAACGCGGCACCACGCCGATGCGTGGCAACGCCTCACGGGGCAACGCGCCACGCGGCGGGTCGACGGGGTCGGGCCCCAGCAGCACTCGCCCCAAAGGGTTGGGCGGAGATCAGGTCGAGGGCCGCCAAGCGGTCCGCGAGCTTTTGCTCGCAGGCACGCGCCGCGCCCGCGAAGTCGTCTTTGCCGCCGAGATGGACCCAGCGCAGATCCTCGAAGAGATCCGTGA
>JBDNHG010000651.1:0-2589 GCA_041688925.1 Acidimicrobiales bacterium
AGAAGTTGCCGCCGAAGGCCCGCAGTTCGGTGCCGTTGGTCTGGCTCTTGTCATACATGGCGAGTGAATCCCAGCGAGCAGCGGGGTTCATGCCCCACCCAACGTGTGAGACCGCGTAGGCCTCGCGGTCGCCCCAGGCCTCGAGATAACTCTGCATCAGCGCGGCATCTACACCGGTGCCCTCGATATCGACGATGAAATCGTTATCGATCGTGCAACGAATGGGCGAGTCGGTATAGCGCTTGAAGGTCAGGTTCACGTCGCCGACGTCCATTACCAGCGTGCCGTTGACGGTTCCTTCAGCGGGGAAGCACAAACACAGGCCTCCGGGCCAGTGGGCGATCGTCCCCGGCCGTGTCGTGTAGCCCCAGCTGGACCCGGCAGGAGCGTTTTCGACGTCGATGGTCAAGTCGGTTCCCGCTGCCGAGGTGACCCGCATCTCTTTGGCGCCGCGCAACATCTTGGTGCCCGTCTTGACCTTGGCTTCGAGCGCGGGGTCAGGCACGAGACGCTCGAGGATCTCGGGGTGCTCGTTCGAAACCATCAGCGCACGTGCCCCGCTGCCGAGCAGCTGGGGAAGTTCGGCAGCGTGCAGCAGGCCTTCGACCGTGCAGTCGGCGATGAGGCTCACTTGCGAGAGCGCGGCGATGACGGGTGCCGATCCGCCGATGGCGTCGCTGGCGCCGGTCGACCGGATTGCAACCGGCGCGGTTTGCGCCGGGGTCTGCATCGTGACCCGGAAGACGCTGGCGCCCAATCGTTTGAGGGCCAATTCGCTCAGTTCGACGTTGATGGCGCGACTCTGTGTCTCGGCCAGAACGGCGCACTCGTCGCCTGGTTCAACGCCACAGAGGCGGAACACCTGGGCAAACGCTTCTATCCACTTGGCTTCGATTCGTTCTGCGAGCATCCCTCAACGATGCCACACTGTTGCGGTGTCGAACTCACTGCTAACGCCAGAGCGCGCAGCAATTGTTGCCCGAATGACCGAGGCCGCCTCTGATTTCCCCGCTCGCGCCTTCGATTCTGACCGAGACGCAGCGTTTCCCTATGAGAATTGGGAAGACCTCAAGCGGGCTGGTCTGCTCGGCATCTGTATCCCGATCGACCACGGCGGCCTGGGCGGTGACTTCGTCTCCTATGCGTTGGCTTCTGAAGAACTCGGACGCCACTGCGCAACGACGGGCCTGACGTTCAACATGCATGTCGCTACCACCCTGATGGTCGGCCAAATTGCCGACGACATGGAACTCGCCGACGGCGTGCGCGCGACCCAACATGCTCGCCGTCAGAAGTTGTGGGCTGGCGTCATCAACGACTACGCCATCCACAGCCAGCCGTTCAGCGAAGGCACCGCTACCTCGGCAACCGGAGGGTTCGGAACGGTGGCAACAAAGGTCGATGGCGGCTATCGCGTCACCGGTCGCAAGATCTTCGCATCGCTCTCAGGCGCCGCCCAGGTCCACAACATCGTGTGTGTTTCCGACGTCGACGACCAGCTGCATCTGATGGGGGTGCCCGCCGATGCCGAGGGCGTCGAGATCCAAGGAGGCTGGGACCCACTCGGCATGCGGGGTACCGACTCTCGCAACCTGGTGATGACCGACGTCTTCGTGCCGGAAGGAAACGAGTGGATTCCGCCGGGCATGTTCGAGCAAGCGGCCTGGCGCTGGCCGTACTTCTATATGACCCTCTCATTCTCGTACTTGGGAATGATGCGCTCGATTCTCGACTACACGGCGGCATATCTGCGCGGCGAACACGGCACAAGCGCCCGCCGCGACAATCACATCAAACAACACGGCTGGGCCGATATGCAGCTCACCTATGAGCACACGCAGGCACTCTGCTACCGCGTGCTGGGCGAGGTGGCGGTCGACCCGAGCAGCGATGCGCTGCGGCGGGCGTGGACATCGATGATCAGCACGATGCGCGGTGCGCCCGAACTTGCGTCCAAGGCAATAGAGATTGCGGGTGGCCGATCTATGTTGCGCCCGTCGCTGCTCGAGCAGACCTACCGCGACTCACGCGCCGGCGCCACCATGTTGCCCTGGAGCGTCGAGGTCTGCCTCGGCCGACTCGGCCGCTTCGATCTCTACCCAGACTCAGCTGGCTAGCGCTTCTTGGCGGGGGCGGGTGTCAGTCGAGGGGGCGTGAGTAGTAAATGCGGTTGTAGCCGGCTTCGACCGAGCGATGGGTTTCGACGTAGCCCCGATGTTCGTAGTAGGTCGTGTCTGCTGTCATTGCCTCGTTCGTGTACAAGCGCACCTCGGTGAAGCCAGTCGAGCGGGCGACGTCGTCGGCATGGGCGAGCAGGATCGAACCAATGCCGCTTCCTTGACGCTCGGGCCACACGGCGATGTTGTCGACGAACCAATGATCGCGACGGGCCCACATGACGATCAGCCCGGCGAGTTCGTCGCCGTCGAAGGCCACCGAGACAGCCTCGGCCCGAATGAGGGCCTTGTAGTCGTCGAGCATGGGCGCGGGCTTCTCACCGATGTCAGCGATGTAATCGCGATAGGCCGCGTCGACACAGGCAACGATCGCCTCGTGGTCTTCGGGTTGCGCGGGCCGGATGCGAAGTCC
>JBDNHG010000652.1:0-4588 GCA_041688925.1 Acidimicrobiales bacterium
CCCGAAGCGTATCGCGGTGCTCCGCCTGGTTCTTAGCGCGGGGCGTATCGGGGCCAGCATCCTTCGGCGTCGGGTACAGCGAAGCGGTGAGCCGCTGGAACTGAACATCGTTATATTCCTGCTCCACCATCCGCTGAATTTCCAGGGACAGCGCATCCGTGTACTGGAACGTGAGCCCGAGAATACGGCGGGCCTCCAGCACATGCGTTTTCGCTGAACCCTTTGTGTGCCGAGCGGTGAACCGAGCCTTTGCCGAAGCGAGCCCGGCCGCAACCGTATTCGAGCACACCCATCTCACCGGGGACACAACGAACTGGAATGACGTGGACCCGTCCTTAGAGTCCAGAGCACACAGATACAACTCCGTCCGATCAGCCGGCCCGCCACCGTTGAACAGGATTGTGTCGGGCAGCTTCATCGTGACGAACACGCGCCGGCCACCATCGAGCGATCCTGCGGTTTCGAAGTGAGCGCCACTTTCGCTTACCAGCGTGTCGAGCATTTCTGCTTCGTCCTCATTCTGGACCGGCTCGTAGTAGCGGCCCACAACGCCGAGCGCGTCGACCCGACCCTCATGGAACGGGTTATCTCGCACCGTCGCCCACTTCTGCTCGATCGGAATAAAGTCATCCCCGACCTTCGCGTAGGCAGGAACTTTGCGAACATTCCAGTTGGAGAGGTGAGCAAGGTCCAGAGCCTCATGCGCCGTCATCGCCCCCTTCGCGGTCGTGCCAAGCCGGTGCCAAGCATCAACATTCGCCGAAGCGAAAGCAGCAATCTTGCCGGTGTCATCAGTATCGAGGTCTGCAGCCACAGCGCCCTCCTAGCCGTGCCAGTAGTGGTTTGGGGAAACGCTGATGTAGAGCACGTTGACCCAGGCGATAAGGCCGCCAAAGAGCAGGTGCAGAATCAGCGAGTGACCCTTTTGGTTGCGTACATAGTTCGATCCGTCCTGGCCTTGTTTTGCCATTGCGGTTCCTTTCCGTTTCGTGTTTTTGCGTATCCAACCCGAGCCGGGCTGGAAGCTTAGAACCCACCTAGCCTCCGGCCCCGCCAGGCCGGAAGCTGTGTGGTTGCTGTGTGGTTCCTGTCTAGCTCCCTTCGGTGGGGATCCGCGCGGCCAGGGCCAGGAACTCCTCGAGCGAGAAGCGAATGTCGCTGCCGGTGTGGAAGTTTGAGATCCCCAGGCGCTTCAACTCTTGGGCGACCGCGGGGATCGTCACGGCTTGGCGGTGATCAGAGAGTGCGGCCCGCTCGAGAGCGTGACGCTTTTTGCGATCCTCGGCGACCAGGTAAGAACTCCACTCCTGCTCGATGTCGGCGCTGGCGGTGGCCACCAGGTAGGTGCCTTCGGGGACAGCGACCCCGGCCAAGTAGTCGTCCTCGCGGTAGCCAGCGGCTGCGCTGACCAGGGCGGCATCCTCGGTGCTGATTTTCAGCATCAGGTTGAGCGGCTTGGCAATTGCGCCCCGGTGTGAGCGGAAGGCGACGAATGCCTGCACGCGGATCCCGTTATCGTTCGCGTGGTCGACCATGTGACCTGACAGCGGCGCGTAGCCGCCGAAGGCCAGGAGGCGGGTGCGGCTGTAAGTGTGCTTCACTCGGTAATCTGACCCTATGGACATTTCGGACTTCTTCACGATATTTTCCTTTCATCGGTGGTTCGTATAAAGCAAGCGTACCGTACCCCCCCCACAAGTATCAAGTCAGCTAGACAGTTGCTTCCGGGTGGGGCCCCTCCCTCGCAAGAACCATCCACCCCACAACAACCCCGTCAGTACGGATAACCAGCCCCGGCCCATACTCCTTATCCAGAGCCTTGCCGATCGCCGACGCCCCATCAAGCGACACCGGGTACCTGAGCACAGCCACCGCCTCGGACGGAACCGGCATCCGGGAAGAACTAGACATCGTCGCCTTTACCGTGGCCCAAGGATCGGGCCCCAAAGCAATCCGCAACGCCTCCTGCAGCACCGCCAGCGGAACATCCCGCGCGAGCGTCTGCGAGTCATACCGGCGCCCCTGCGCCACCGTTTCGCGGCCGTGAACATTCTCGGGCAGCACATACACGCCACAACCGTGACGGGCTTCGTCCAGCCGGGCAATCATGCCCCGACGGTGAAGGTTCGATAGAGCCGACGAACATTGGCCGTGGTGCCAGCCTCGAGCATCCGCCAGTTCCTTCCACGTCACCCCGACAAAACCAGACTGGGACACTTCGCCCAGAGCGGCCGCTTGCCGGTAGGCGCCCTTGCCATTGTTGGCCTCGGCTTCCGCCCGATCAGTAGACGTCGAATGTCCGGCCTCGCCACCGGCCGTGCCGTTGTACCCCAAAGCCTCACTCATGAGCGCACCCCCGATCGAATGATTTGGGAGATTCCGATAGGTAGCCGGCGGATACCCATGTGCCCGGCGAACGGTAACGGGTTGGCCAGCAACCGCGGCTCCGCCAGAACCAGGTGCTTCAACCCCCGCGCGTTTCCCACCGTGGGCCGTTCGGGAACGTGCCCCCAAGGGGAACAGAACTTCGGGGTCCAATACTTCGCCGAAGGATCTGACCCGTCAACCGGAACCCAGCCAGTATCGGGCTCCGACCCGAAAGCATCTAGCTCATGGAAGCAACCCCGAACGTGGTCAACCGAGTGGACGTCCACAATGTTTGCGATCCCCAGAATCGCGCCTGCGGGGAACGCCGGGTTGCCGGCCACGAACATGCTTGCCCGCTCAGGCGACCGCAACATTTGGTGCAGTAGCTTTCCCGGCTCCGTAGACGCCTGCTCCATGTGGTGCAGGGCCCAAGCCTCACGCATCAACATTGAGTCCAGCGCCGCCGAATCCCATGTTGCCGAAGCGTGGATTGCGACCGGGCCAAGGTCGGTCCCCCAGAAGCGGTTGAGAACCGTTTTGCGGCCTTGCATGATTGCCCAAGTCCACGGTTGCCTGATTGACACGGAACGCAACGGGGCCTCGGTGGCCACGGCCTTCATTTGAGGTACCGATTGGGTTGCACCACGGCGGTCCAGCGATCCCCGAGCCGGTATTGCACCGGGGCAATCTTGCCGTCCGGCGAATGCATCTGGAGGATAACCGAGTGGCCCGAATTCTTGCCCTCGAACAAAGCTATGTCGGCCGCAATCTTTGACAGCGATTGGTAGGAAAGCGAAACCTGGGTTGTGGCTTCCTGGACCACATCGTCCTCACGCCACAGCCCAGCCACCGGCGGGTAGGTGCCATAAGGCACGTCGTACATTTGGGATCGCTCGACCTCCCCGGCGAACACGATTGCGACCTGGATCTCGCCAGCCCTGAAAGAATCAGGTAGCGGGGCGCTCCATGTGAACCGAACCTCATAGCCGCCTTTGTGGAAAGCGGCCGGGGCGCTTCCTCGGCGCAATCCCTTGGGCACAATTTTGCTGATCCACAGAAGGGCTCCCCTGGGAATCATCACATCGAAGTCGCCTTCGAACACGTCCTGGTCGCCGAGCAAGAACCGGCCAATCGAGTACCGATCGGTTGCCACCAGGTAGCGGTTACCCCGATACACGACAGCGGCGGCCTGGCAGATGATCGGCGTAATGTCATCCTTCGAAACATGGTTGAGCAACGCCTTAGACGCGAGCATCGCGTCATCGAGCGGCATGGTGAGAGTGGACATAATAGGTTCCTTTCCAGAACGGGGTTAGTTGCGGGCGAACTTTCGGGGGAACATCCAGGACGCGCAAGGCTCGCACATCCAGGTGCCTGAGATTTTGCGAACGTCCGTTTCGCATGTTTCGGCTTCGGCCACCTCGCATAGCGGTGACGCTGCGACTGCAGGGGCGAAGCCGATCGGGATAATCACTAGCTTGGTTTCTAACATTAGGTTCCTTTCCAGAACGGTTGGTGTTGGTGGTTAGCGATCCATCTGCAGGTGACCGAGGTCGAGAAACAGTTCCTGCAGAATCGAGAAGTTGAAGTCCTTGGGCTCCCCGGTGCTATTCGCGTGGGCCACCAGTTGCAATGCGATGTGGCCTTTGACGCGGCGAATGTTTTTCAGTCTTTGAACTTCTGAGTGATTGTACATTGGGGCCCTTTCCGTGGCGGCTGGTTGGTATGAACCAAGCTTACCTTGACTCACGCCAGAACGTCAAGTGAGCTTGACCGCGCCGCCGGCCTAAAAATCAAACGTCTGCTGCGCCAACCGCGTTGCCAGCAACTCGCAATACCGTTCGTCCAATTCCACCCCGACCGCGCGACGGCCAAGGTGATACGCGGCCACCAAAGTCGTGCAACTCCCGGCGAACGGATCCGCGATAACGCCCGCGGGGGCAGACTCGAGCAACTGCGTCATCAAGGCCAACGGCTTCCCATGAATGTGATCCGCCTGCTCGGGGAACGCGGTCAGAACCGAAACCGAATCATCCGAGTGCCGAACGAACCCTGCGGTGACATAAATCGACTCATGCCGGTAACGCCAAGGGCCACCATTCATGCCTGGGCGCTTCTTGTCCCACACCAGCCGATCAGCCCATACGCCGGGAGGGTCAGGTAGGCGCGGCGACCCGAACACCATCGCCGGGCGATCCCCCCAGAGCGCCAGCGCCCGGTC
>JBDNHG010000653.1:0-7302 GCA_041688925.1 Acidimicrobiales bacterium
CAAGGGTGGCGAACCGACGAATACATCGTCGGGTGTGACGTGCAAGACATCGGCTGCGTAGCCGTCGGCGATGACGAGAAGATCTCGGTGGAAATGCATCGTTGCTTTGGGTTCACCAGTGCTGCCCGAAGTAAACGCCAGCAGAGCTACGTCGTCGCGGCCGGTCTTGACGCTGTCGAAGCTCACGGGCTTTTCGAGTGCCATGCGATCGAGTTCGCTGTCGTGGTTCGCGGAGCCATCGAACGCCACGGTGTGCTGCAGATACTTCGATTCGGCAGCGCAGATCGCGAGCTCTCCCATCAATCTGCTGTCACACAACGCATGGGTGACATGAGCCTTGTCGACGATTTTGGTCAGTTCACCCGCTCGTAGCAGCGGCATGGTGTTTACGGGCACAGCCCCAACCTTCATTGCTGCAATCCAGCACGCGACGAACGCCGGGTTGTTGCCTGACCGGATCAGGATGCGGTTGCCGGGGACGACCCCGTAATCCTCGACGAGCGCGTGGGCCAGTCGGTTTGTCCAGTCGCTCAGCTCTTTGTAGGTGCGACGGCGACCGTTGCCGATGAGTGCGGTGTGATCACCGAACCCATCGCGAACCATGGCGTCGGTCAACTCGTAGCCGACATTGAGATAGCGCGGATAGTCGAACCCAGTGAGCAAGAAGTCAGGCTGTTGTGCACCCGATGGCAGATTGTCGCGGGTGAAGGTATCGGTATGTGCGCTTGGCCCCAGCATGTGGGTAGTTCTCCCGGTTGTGTCGATGTGATGGCGAGATGGATCGCGGTGTCAGTTGCCTTCGAAGAGCGGTGTGCCCTTTTCAACAAAGGCGTTGTATGCCCGTTCGAAGTCGAGTGTCTGCATGCAGATTGCCTGTGCCTGCGCTTCGGCTTCGATTGCCTGCTCGATCGACATCGACCATTCTTGGGCCAGCATTGTTTTGGTGATCATGTGGCCAAAGGATGGGCCCTCGGCCAATTGCTGCGCTCGACCCATGGCCTCGTCGGTCAGATCGTCGGGAGCAACAACGGCGTTGTAGAAACCCCACGCGTGTCCTTCTTCTGCGCTGAAGGACCGGCCCGAGAACAACAGCTCGCTGGCGCGTCCATGGCCGATGATGCGGGGCAGGATCGCGCATGCTCCCATGTCGCAACCAGCGAGACCGACGCGGGTGAAGAGGAAGGCACATTTGGCGCGATCGGTTGCGATGCGCATGTCGCTTGCCATCGCAACGATGGCACCGGCGCCCACGGCAACACCATCGATGGCCGAGATGATTGGTTTGCCGCAGTTGATCATCGCTTTGACGAGATCGCCGGTCATGCGAGTGAACTCGAGCAGACCTTTCATGTCTTTGGCGATCAGCGGGCCGATGATTTCGTGGACATCGCCGCCCGAGCAGAAGTTGCCGCCGCTTGAGTCAAAAACGACCGCTTTGACCGTGTCGTTGCTGCGCAGATGCAGGAAATAGTCTCGCAGGTCGGCGTAGCTGTCGAAGGTGAGCGGGTTTTTGCGTTCGGGTCGGGCCAGCGTTATGCGGGCCACGCCGCGGTGCAGCTCGTGACTGAAATGTTGTGGTTCGTAGTCGGTCATGATTGGTCGTCCTTGTGTGTTGCCAGGTCGAGCAATTCCAGCAATTGCCCGACCTCGGTGGCCGGTAGGTTGGCGAGAAGTTCGTCGACCCAACATTCGTGGGTTCGGGCGTGTTCGGCAAAGGTGTTGTGCCCTAGTGGCGTCAGGCAAATCAACTGGGCCCGGCGGTCGCCCTCGACGGCTCGGCGCTCGACGAGATCGGCTTCGACAAGTCGGTCGACGATGCCGGTGACGTTGCCGCCCGAGACACGCAACGCGCTCGATAACTCATGCATCTTGAGGCCGTGTTCTGACCGGTCGAGAGCCGACATCACGTCGAAGCGGGGGAGCGTTGAGTCGAGTTCGGAGCGGAATCGTTCGCGCAGCTCCTTCTCGATCAGTCGTGCTGTTTTGAGGATCTTGAGCCAGGCCCGCACGCGTTCCTTTGACGCAGTCGTCACCGCAGCGGTCACAACTCGCCGCCGTCGAGCGCGATTGCCTGACCGTTGATCGAGGCAGCGGCATCGCTACAGAGCCACAGGACTGAGCCGGCGACTTCTTCGGGCGACACCAGCCGGGCCTGTGGGTTGGCCGACGTCAGGGCGGCGAGGGCGTCGTCATGGCTGCGCCCGGTTTGGGCGACGATGTTGTCGATGGTCCGAGCGGTCATGGGCGTGTCGACATAGGAGGGACAGATCGCATTCACAGTCGTGCCGGTTGGCCCGGCTTCTTGCGCAAGCGATCGCACCAGACCAACAACGGCGTGTTTCGACGCGCAGTAGTGCGAGACATAGGCGTAGCCGGTGAGACCAGCGGTCGAACCAATGGCAATCAGCCGACCCCAGTCGCGTTTGCGCACGTCGTTGTATGCGATCTGGAAGCTGTTGAACACGCCAACCAGATTGATCGACATCATGTTGTTGAGGTCGTCTTCGCTGAGTCGGTGAAATGGTTTGCTGCTCGAGATACCAGCGCTCGCAACCATGACATCGATGGGTCCCGAGTCACGGCGAGCCTGCTCGAGCGCTTCGTCGAGCGACTCGCGGTCGGTGACGTCGGCGCTGTACCCGGTCACCGTCGGGTGCTGGTCGCTGACAGCGGTAAGGGTGTCGGCGCTGCGCCCCACAATTGTCACACTTGCACCGGCATTGGCCAGTGCAAGTGCGACCGCAGCGCCGACACCAGATCCTCCGCCAGTGACGACCGCATGGCGGCCATCAAGGCCCATTGGTTCACCGCATTCATTTGAGCCTCGCGGTCGGCGAGGCGCCAGAGTTGGTCGCGGCCTGCTTCATAAGGAAGCGGCCACCGTTCGTGTCGGTCGCCGATCTCGGCTGCAGCGTGCAGCGTCCAATACGGATCGGCGAGGTGGGCTCGGGCCAGGCAGACGAGATCGGCTCGCCCGGCCATGAGGATCGAGTTTGCATGGTCAGGTTCATAGATATTGCCTACGGCCATTGTTTTTATGCCTGCTTCGTTGCGGATGCGGTCGCTGAACGGTGTTTGGAACATGCGGCCATAGACGGGCTCGGCGTCGTACGAGGTTTGCCCGGCCGACACGTCGATGATGTCGGCGCCGGCGGCTGAGAAGCGGCGTGCGATCTCGACGGCATCGTCGGGAGTGATGCCGGCTGCGCCCACCCAGTCGTTGGCCGAGATGCGCACCGACATCGGCTTCTTGGCGGGCCAGACAGCCCGCATTGCTTCGAATACTTCGAGCGGGTACCGCATGCGATTGTCGAGTGAGCCGCCATAGTCGTCGGTGCGTGTATTCGAAAGCGGTGAGATGAATGACGACAACAGATAGCCGTGCGCTGCGTGCATTTCGATCATGTCGAAACCGGCGCGTTGTGCCATCTGCGCCGAGCTGACGAACTGGTCTCGCACGAGGTCCATCTCGTCGCGGGTCATCTCGTGTGGCACGGCATTGTTCGGCGACCACGCAATCGGTGACGCCGATACCAGAGGCCAGTTGTCGGCCGCGAGCGGCGCGTCCATCTCTTGCCAGCCGAGCTGGGTCGAACCCTTGCGACCCGAATGTCCGATCTGGCAACAGATCTTGGCGTGTGTCTCGGCATGTACGAAGTCGGTGAGGCGCTTCCACGCTGCCTGGTGCTCGGGGGCGTAGAGGCCCGTGCAACCAGGAGTAATGCGCCCCTGGGGCGAGACACAGGTCATCTCGACATAGACGAGGCCGGCGCCGCCCTTGGCCCGTTCGGCGTAATGCACGAAGTGCCAGTCGGTCGGACAACCGTCGACGGCCTTGTACTGCGCCATGGGAGACACGACGATGCGGTTCATGAGTTCGAGCTCTCGCAGTTTCAGCGGAGTGAACATCGGGGCCCGAACCGGGGCATCGGATGCAGCGCCTGCTTGGTTCTGGAACCAGCGTTCGGCTTCGGCGAGCCACGCAGGGTCACGCTCGCGGAGGTTCTCGTGGCTGATGCGTTGCGAACGGGTGAGCAGCGAATAGTTGAGCTGCACGGGGTCGAGATCGAGATACCGCTCGACGTTCTCGAACCACTCCATCGAGTTGCGAGCCGCCGATTGCAGCCGCAGCACCTCGATGCGGCGCTGGGTTTCGTAGCTGGTGAACGCATCGGTAACGGTGGGCTCGGTGACCAGGGTTTGCGCCAGTGTTGCGCCGCTTTCGAGCGCAAGCTTGGTGCCCGAGCCGATCGAGAAGTGTGCGGTTGCCGAGGCATCACCGAGCAGCACAATGTTGCCGTGGTGCCAGGTGTCGCACAGCACGTGCGGGAAACGGATCCATGCCGAACCGCGGATGTGATGGGCGTTGGTCAACAGTGCGTTGCCATCGAGGTAGTCGCCAAAGATCGCTTCGCATACAGCGATGCTCTCTTGCTGGTTCATCTCGCCGAAGCCGAAGTTGTCAAAGGTCGACTGCGAACACTCGACGATGAACGTCGCCATGTCGTCGTCGAACTGGTAGGCGTGAGCCCACACCCAGCCGTGTTCGGTCTTTTCGAAGATGAAGGTGAAGGCATCGTCGAACTTCTGGTGGGTGCCGAGCCACACGAACTGGCAGAGCCGCAAATCGGTGTTGGGTTCGAAGACTGACTCGAACTGCGAGCGTGTGCGTGAGTTGATGCCGTCGGCGCCGACGACGACGTCATATTCGGAGGCGAGGTCACCGGGCGACGCGATGTTGCTCTCGAACTCGAGCACGACGCCCAGTTCGCGGGCCCGAGCCTGGAGAATGAGCAGCAGTTGCTTGCGGCCGATACCGCAGAAGCCGTGGCCGGTCGACACCAGGCGCTGCCCGCGATGGTGCAGGGCAATGTCGTCCCAGTACGCGAAGTGTGTTCGGATCTCGGCAGCGCTGATTGGGTCGTTGGCATCGAGGTTCGTGAGGGTCTCGTCAGATAGCACGACGCCCCAGCCGAACGTGTCATCGGCCCGATTGCGTTCGAACACCGTCACCGTGACATCTGGCGCCCGCATCTTCAATGAGATGGCGAAGTACAAGCCCGCGGGCCCGCCGCCGAGCACGGCGGCCGTTGAAATCGAAGGTGCACCCATCGTGGTGAGTTCGGTTCCTCTCGAAAGCTTCAAGCATGAATATAACAGCCTTGAAGTATTTGCTGCTGGCTGAGCGGGTGGATCAGCGTTTACGCAGGCGGTGTTGCCGCAGTCTGGGGTCGAGCGTGATCATGAGCGCGTCGACCGTGGTGTTGAGCACGACATGTACGACCGCGGCATAGGTCGTGACCCCGAGCATGAGATAGAGGTCGCGGCTCAGTGTCGCCTCGAGAAGCGTCTGGCCAAGCGCACCGATGCCAAAGATCAATTCGATCACGAGCGCGCCCGTGAGCAGCGATCCGATATTCATGCCGATCAGATTGAGCAATCCAAGAGATGCGGGCCGCAGCGCATGCCGGAACAAGACATAGCGACGGCTCAGGCCCTTGCCGACGGCGGCGGCGATGAAGTCACTCTGCATGACGCGCAGCACATCGGCGCGAACGATGCGGGCAACAATGCCGACCTCGGCAAGGACCAACGCAGTCATCGGCAGCACGAGACTCTCGATGTTTCCGATGAGCGAGTCGCTGATTCGTGTCCATCCCGATGCGGGAAGCCAGCGCTGTCGAACGGCAAAGAACGAGATCAGGAAAATCGGCGTCACGTAGACGGGGATCGACTGCGACAGGCCGAGCAGCAGGTTCAGCGGACGTCCGCCGAGTCGGCCATAGCGTTCGACCGCAAGCAGGCCGAGAGGGATGCCGATGAGCACGGTCAGCACGACGCCGACCAGCATGATCTCGATCGATATTGGCAAGCGATGCATGATGATGTTGGTCACCAATTCATCAGACAGGGTCGACCTGCCGAAGTCGCCACGCACTGCACCGTTCAGCCAGTGCAGGTAACGCATGACGATGTTCTCGTCGAGATGGAATTCTTCGATGAGTCGGCGTGCCCGAGGCGAGCGGTTATCGCCAGGCGAGAGCAGCACTGCTCGGAACCCGCCGGGAATCGAAACCTCGAGCAACACGAAGACGAATAGCGATGCCCCGGCGATCGTGCGCATCAACAACCGGCCGACGACAGTCGCCAGACGCGCTGCTCGGGTCAGCCGCACATCGCCATCGCGGCGTAGAGTCCGACGCCGTTGTACAACGCGGACTCGTTGACCCGCATGAAGTTCGAATGGTTTGGTTCGGCCTCGGCTGGGCTGACGTCGTCGGGGCAGACACCGAGCATGGCCATTGCGCCTGGCACCTGGTTGAGCACATAGCTGAAGTCTTCGGCGGCCAATGCCGGCTGTTCGGCCATGTGGAAGCCGTCGGCGCCGACGAGAACTGTCGCGACCTGAGCGGTGAGCAATGCCTGTTCGGCGTTGTTGATGGTCACCGGGTATCCCGAGATGATGTCGCACGAACAGGTGCAGCCATGCGCTTGCGAAGTGCCATGGGCAACGCGGGCCACGGCCTCTTGGACCGTGGAACGCACGCCCTCGTCAAACGTGCGGATAGTGCCTTCGAGGAACGCCGACGCTGGAATGATGTTGGTGGTCGTGCCCGCCGCTATGTGACCAACGGTGAGCACGGCCGCCTGTATGGGGTCGATGTCGCGGCTCACGATGCTATGTAGCCCGCCGACCATCGCAGCGGCCGGAGGAATGGGATCGACGCACTGGTGAGGGGCAGACGCGTGCCCGCCTCGGCCGTGCACAGTGATCTCGAAGCTATCAGCGCTGGCCAGTAGCGGTCCTGCCTTGGTTGAGATCAGCCCGTTGGGCATGGTCGTGACCACATGGATGGCGAAGGCGCGATCAACGCCGTCGAGCACACCTTCTTCGATCATGTACTTGGCGCCGTGGTGGCCCTCTTCACCGGGTTGAAACATGAAGCGAATCTTGCCGGTGAACTCGCTGGTGTTCTCAGACAGCAGTCGGGCCGCGCTGGCCAGCATGGCCACGTGGGCATCATGGCCGCATGCGTGCATCGCTCCTTCTCGTCGAGATTGGAAGTCGCTGACGAAGTCTTCTCGCAGGGGGAGCGCGTCCATGTCGCCACGCAACAGCACCGTGGGGCCGGGTTTGCCGGTATCGAGGTCAGCGACCACCGAAGTCGTCGATTTTCCAAGCGTGATGTCGAGGCCGAGCCCGGTCAGCGACTCGAGGATTTTGGCTTGCGTGTCGGGCAGCTGCAGTCCAAGTTCGGGTTCTGCGTGGACCGAGCGCCGAAGCTCAATGGTTTCGCCCTG
>JBDNHG010000654.1:0-3148 GCA_041688925.1 Acidimicrobiales bacterium
CTCGAAGAAGTCGGGCTCGACCTGACCGGCGTGCCCCGGCTGGGTGCGCTCGATGATCTGATGTTCGCCCGCGACCTGCGAGCCGTTCACGCTCAGGCGTATTGGCTCGACGGCGAACCCCCAGCGCTGTGCGCGAACTACGAAGTAGCCGACATCTTGTGGGTACCGCTTTCGGTGCTCGGCGATCACGCCCGCTACATCGAGTACCAGTACCCGGTGGCGACACCGAACCAGCACCGGCGCTCTGTCGCTACGGTGCGCTCATCATGGCCAGGAATCCAGCTCGACAAACCGACACAGGTCGTGTGGGGCCTGACGCTGCGCTTCCTCGACGATCTGTTCAGACGGCTTGACCTCCCATTCATCGAGGTCGCCCCACTCGCCTGACGTCAAGTACCTATCTCAGCCGCCGCCTCGAGCCGCGTGGCTGTACCGTTCACGCGAAGCGCCTAGCTGAGGACATTCGATCGTGCGTAAATACTGGCTCATGGACCAACACGGCGAGGACGGGCCAACCGCTCTCGTCGAAACCGATGGCAGCATGCATGTCGTCCGAATCCTGCGATTCGGCCCCGGCATCACCGAACTCGAAGCCCAGCAAGAGATCCAAGACGCTGTGATCGGCAAGATCGCACCCACGCTGAAGCCGCTGGTCGACGGATCGTCGATCACGGTCGAAAGCGTCGAACCGCACGCTGACCTGAAGGGCAACTCCAAAGGCGGCGGAGGCAAGGCCAACCGAGCTGATCGCCGCAGTGCTGGTCAACGCGGTGCCTCAGGTGGTCGCACCGGTGATGGACCAAGCCGCAGCGGTGGGCGCGGCGACCGCTGACGTACAGCGCTCTCGATACAGCGCGCCTGATACAGCCGCGCCGCGTTCTCGAGATCTCGAGAACGCGAATCTGCCGTGCTACGCCGCGCCTGAGTCAGGTTCCGGCACTGCTCGCTGCGGCGGGAAAGATGTCAGGAGCCGGCCGAGGAATCGCTACCCAAAGGGTCGATGGTTCGTCGCCGCCTCGTCCGACGGGACAGATCACGAGTTCGTCACTCAGGTAGGGCCCGGTGCGTTCAGCTTCGGTGGCGCTGACGTGGCTCGTGATGCCAGGCACGCCGGCGAGCGTCTGATGATCCGCAGCGGTGGCGAGAACGAGCGGGATCTTGAGATGGTCAGAAAGTCGAGCGCCAACAAGCCACACCAGCTCGGCAATGGCCCGCTTCTCGGGTCGCAGGTCTTCTGCGTCGAGCAGTAGCACGATCTTGCAGTACTGCTTCAGCCGCTCGACGCGAGCGATGATCACCGGCGTTGTTGCAAGATCGAGAAGTGTGTCGGCCGTGTGGCTGAATCGATCGTGTGATCCGGTGCGTCGCCCGTCCCACGGAAGCAGAATGAGGCTGGCGTTGGTTTCGATCGCTGCGTGCACCAGGCCTGCTGCCGGGGTGAGATCGAGGCGCACGATCGATTGTGCTTCGCAACCATTGGCCAGGGCGATCTGCTCGGTGTTGGCGACGAGACGCCCGTGCAATGCCGTGACTTCGGCGTTGCTCGAGCCCAGGTCGAGCACTGATAGCGGGTACACAGTGCCACTGTCACGGCGACCAAATGCTGCGGCAAGTTCGATGATCGGTTCGTCGAGGCGCGCCGGCGAGATGGGAACGATGATGCGCCGCCCGAGAGGCGTGGCCCGGTTCGGGGCAGGCGGAAGATTGTCGATTGCGTATCGAGCGGCCACGGTGCCCAGCAAGCATGTAACGAGGATGACGAGCACGACGGCGTCGACTGTCTCCTGCTCGAGGATCCCGATCTCGAAGCCAACGAACACGGCGGCGAGCGTGGCAGCAGCTTGCGGTACCGATAGTGCGATCAGCGTTGCGCGTTCCGCTGTGTCAAGGCGGTAGATGCGGCCAGTGATCGCGGCCGCCAAGGTCTTGCCAACGACCACGACGAGGGTGAAGGTGACTGCCAGCAACAGCACCCGGCCATTGGTGAAGGCCGTCGCTGGGTCAATGAGCATCCCGACCGAAACCAGGAATATCGGAACGAGCAAGGTAGAGCCGAACTGCCGAATTCGATCGTCGAGTTCTGACCCCTCGACCACCTGGCGGTTCATGGCGAGCCCAGCGAAGAACGCACCGATGATGGGTTCGACCCCAACAGCTTCGGCCAACAGAGCACACCCGTACAGCGCGACCATTACGAACAGGAAGCGGGCCGAACGGTCACGCCCTATCCCCGAGAAGAACCAACCAGCCAATCGTGGCAGCGCGACGAGCACCAGCCATCCAGCGGCGACCATGAGCGGAATCTGAACCATGATCGACTGGGCCGTGAGCTCGCCTTCATGTGCGCGGGCGAGCACCCCGAGCACGAGGAGCGCCGCCGTGTCGGTCACGACCGTGCCTGCCACCCCGATAGACACGGCGCGGTTCGACACCGCTCGCGACTGCTGAAACATTGGATACGCAAGCAAGGTGCGCGACGCCCAGCACGAACCAAGCAACAAGGCGGCGAAGAGGTCGAAGCCAAGTGCCATATGTGCAATAACGCCGATTGTGAACGGCAGCGCGAAGGTGAACACTCCGAATACCGCCGCCCTGGTGCGATGAGCTGCGAAGTCATCAGCATCGAGCTCGAGTCCCGCTTGAAACATCAGATACAGCAGTCCAGCCGTTCCAAGTGCTTCGACGGTGCCAGCACGTTCGATCAGACCGAGCGTGTGGGGACCTACGATTATGCCGCCAATGATCAGCCCGACGAGATCGGGGAGCTGCAACAGTCGGCCGACTCGAGGGGCAATGAGCACGACCGCAAAGATGACGAGGAGCACGCCATACCCGCTGTCGAGCGGGAGCGATACTGCGAGCATCAGCCGATTCTGAAGCAACGGTCGGGGCTGCGCCACGGAGGGAACGGCAGTATCCACCTCGCTCGACTGCCGATTCGGCGAAACCGGTGGCTGCTACCCGGTCTACGGTAGGTCCATGACGTCAACAGAGCCAGGGGCTGGTTGGGCGGTCAGCGGACTCGCCCAACTTTTTGACGCCGTCGTTACCGCAGCACGTACCCAGAACGACCTCACAGAAGCCGACCGCGAACACTTTGCAGAGACCGGCGCTGCAGCCTTTTCCTCCGGCACAAGTCTCAGCGCGC
>JBDNHG010000655.1:0-6817 GCA_041688925.1 Acidimicrobiales bacterium
CATTGTCACCTGGCTTGCGCTGATCACGAACAGCCTCGATGATGACTTCGACGACTTCGGATTTGGCCTCGATGGCCTGTTGGGAGCCGCCATTGCCGTGCTGGTCGTCATGATCCTCGTCGGTGGCTTGCTGCTGGGGTTCCAGTTTGCCGGTGCCGTCAAGGAACGGCCGATCATGCTCTTCATCCCGGCCTTGATCATGACGATCCTCGATGTGTTGTTCACGATCGGCGCGTGGTCGAGTTATAACGACGAGCGAAACTCGTCGTTCAACGACGATTCGCCTGTCGGCGTTGTGCTGATGGCGGTCGTCGCTGCGGCGCAGGGCTTTGTTGCGGTGCAAGCAATCCGGGCGAACAGCAACTGAGCACACGGGTTCTCGGAGGCGCGCGGCACTCGTCTACGCTGTGCATTGAATGTCCGCCAGCACGGCGAGAGAGGCCCACAAATGACAGCTCCTGGTTGGTACAACGCTGAGGGCGATCCTGCCGGAACGACCCGGTATTGGGATGGCGAACAGTGGGTTGGTGACCCGGTACACACTCCTGTGGGTTCACCGAGCGGCGGGGGAGCGGTCGGTGCTGCTGGCGGTGGACTGCGGCTCGCCAGCCCCGGATCACGCATCGGCGCTCGGCTGATCGATTTCATCATCATCGTGATTCTGGCCCTCGTCATCTTCGTCCCCGTCATTGGCGATGTGATCGACAGCATCGACGCCCTGGGACCGAATCCGACAGACTCTCAGGTGCAAGATGTTGTCACCGGCGCTATCGAAGACAACTTCAGCCGATTCGCGATACTTGGCCTTGGCAGCATCCTTTGGGATTTTTTGTGGGTCGCCCTTGCCGGTGGAACACCCGGCAAATTGATGCTCGGCCTGCGCGTGGCCCGGCCAGACACGGGCGAATCGCCACCCGGGTTCGCCAAGGCTGCGCTGCGCTCGCTCAATCGTCTGTTGTCATTGATTCCCGGATTTGGTGGCCTGATTGTTGGTCTCGTCGGCTTGGCGTCGTTGATTATGCTGTTCAGTGACGACCAGCATCGAACGGTGATGGACCGCATCGCGACGACCGTGGTCATCAAGAAATAGCCGACCGCAGCGCCGTTTGGCTGCGGGCAGGGCGAACACAGGCAAAGACGGCGGTCGCGACAGATAGCCTTGCGGCGTGAGTCGACGAAATCAACGTGGCAGCCGAGGGTTCGCACGAACCGACCGTTTGGGTTCGTCCCTGCGCGAAATCATCGGCGAGGAGCTACGGCGCATCGACGACGACTACGTGTCGTGTATAACCGTGACCGACGTCGATGTCGATAACGAACTAACCCGCGCCCGGGTTTATCTGTCGACGTTGAACCTCGCCGACGAAGACATCGAAGGGGTCTATGCGCACATGGGTCGCATTCGCAAAGCGATCGCCCGTCAGGGCCAGATGCGTCGAGTGCCGACCCTCGAGTTCCTCATCGACCCTGGCCTTCGCGCCGGCACCCGCGTCGGTGACATCTTGCAAGGGATGGAAGCGGGCCACGATCGTGCGTTCATCGAGTCCTCCGAGGAAGAGTGAGCAAGGACCGCAACGAGGGCCCTACAGGGTTCGCTGTTGTCGACAAGGAAGTCGGCTGGACCAGCCACGACGTTGTTGCCAAGGCCCGAGGCGTATTCGGCACTCGCAAAGTGGGTCACAGCGGCACGCTTGATCCAGGTGCAACCGGGGTGCTCGTGCTGGGTGTCGGCCGCGGCACGCGCCTTTTGCGCTTCATCACTGAACTCGAGAAGACCTATGTCGCCGAGGCAGTACTCGGCGTCGAGACCGATTCACTCGACGCCGACGGGCAGGTCACGGTGACCCACGACATGGCGGGCGTGACGATCGACGACGTGCGTCGCGTCGCGGCGGGTTTTGTCGGCGACATCGAACAGATTCCGCCCATGGTCTCGGCGATCAAGATCGACGGCAAACGACTGCACGAACTCGCACGCGAAGGTAAAACGGTCGAGCGCAAACCTCGACCCGTGACTGTCTACGAGCTCAGCGTCGACCCCGCGTTCGTCGAGAACGAGCCCGGCGAGCCGCCCGTGTTTCGGTTCACCACCCGATGCGGGTCGGGTACCTACATTCGCACGATCGCCGCCGACATCGGTGCTGCCCTCGGCGGCGGCGCACATCTTCGGTACCTGCGTCGCACCGCGATCGGCCGGCACACCGAAGCACAGTCGGCAAACGTCGAGGACGCGACGATCATCTCGCTCGCCGACGGACTTGCCGATTATCCAACGGTGACCCTCGACGAGGCCACCGTCGCACGCGTGCGAAACGGCCAGCGGTTGGGCGAAGACATGTTGTCAGGCGACGGGCCATGGGTGCTCGTCGACGAAGCGCAGGCGGTGGTTGCGGTGCACGAACGGGTCGAAGGCGGCAAGATCAAGCCTGCGGTGGTCATTCCCGCCGAGGGCTGACGAGGTCGCTACCAACCTGCTGGGTTGGCAGCTGAGGTTCCTGTCGCTCAAGGCGTTAACCTCCTCAGGTCAGACATACGTCTGGCGCCTGCTAGGAGCAATGCTCACCGCCTCGCGACGTATCCATCGGATGCAACCGGGTGATTGGGCTGGGTCCGAAACCCGAGATACGAAAGAGCATCACCATGGCTGCAAAAGCTGCTGCAAACTTGCCCCCCAAAGAAGCAACGATCGCGAAACACGCGCGTGGCGGAGACGACACCGGTTCACCCGAAGTCCAAATCGCCCTGCTCACCGACCGCATCACGCATCTCACTGAGCATCTGCAGACGCACAAGAAGGATCACCACAGCCGACGCGGCTTGTTGATGATTGTTGGCCGCCGCCGCCGTCTGCTCGACTATCTTGCTGGCATCGATGTTGAGCGCTACCGCTCGATCATCGGCGAACTCGGATTGCGCCGCTAGCAGGGCGTAGCAACGACAAATGCGGCCGAGCACCGCGCTCTTTAGATCGAGTGCTCGTCGCCATCCCTAAAACATTGTGGTTTGACGCCATCCCCCTACCGGACGTGCCCATCGACAATGATTATGACGCCACCTAGTCGGTGGACAGTCGAGGCTTTCCCTCTCCGAAGATTCGTTTCCTCACCGCTGCAGACAGTTCGCAGTGGAAACCCGAGCGCAGCGAAGTTTCATTTGCGAGGGAAACCGTCCACTGGTCACTGGCTTTGGCACGACACTCAAGGTGAGTGTCACCAAACAACAACTTTGATTTAGCAACGGCCGCCCGCCGCGTTCTAGTAGAGAACAGTGTTCGAATGAGCACATTGGCGGCGCGGTCAGGCAGGAGAAAGCCATGACCAACGAAACGAAGAGCGTTTCTACAGAAATACAGGGTGCAGAAGAGAAACTCTTCACACTCGAAACCGGCCGAATGGCCAACCTCGCTGGCGGTTCTGTTATCGCCACGATGGGCCGGACGCAGGTCCTCGTGACCGCAACCGGCGCCAAAGAGCCACGAGCGGGTGCTTCATTCTTCCCGCTGACAGTCGACGTCGAAGAGCGCATGTATGCCGCGGGCAAGATCCCCGGTTCGTTCTTCCGTCGTGAAGGTCGCGCCAGCGAACAGGCCATTCTGGTCTGCCGTCTGATGGACCGTCCGCTGCGTCCCAACTTCCCTGATGGGTTCCGCAACGAAGTTCACGTCATTGCGACCGTGCTGGCAGCAGATCAGGAGAACCAGTACGACGTGCTGGCACTCAACGCTGCATCAGCTGCGCTCATGCTGAGCGACATTCCGTTCGACGGCCCACTCGGCGCCGTGCGGTTGGGTTACTCGACCGATGGCGAATGGATTCCATTCCCAACGTACGAAGAAGGCAGCGAAGGCACCTTCGAAATCGTCGTAGCCGGTCGCGAGACCAGCACCGGCGACATCGCCATCTCGATGGTCGAAGCCGGCGGCGTTGCCGGTTCGATCCAAAAGTACGAAAACGGCGCACCCAAGGTCAATGAGACCGTGCTCGGTGAAGGCCTCGAAGCTTCGAAGCAGTGGATCCGCCAGGCAATCGAACTGCAGCATGAGCTGGTCAAGTCCGCTGGTGGCAAGCCAAAGATGGACTACACCGTCACCGCCGAGACGACCGACGAGGTCTACGAAGCAGTCGCAGCGATCGCGACCGACCGTGTCAAAGAGTCGATGACGATCGCCGACAAGATGGAGCGTCAAGCTTCTGAAACTGTCGTCAAGGCCGCTGTACGCGAAGAACTCCCCGACCTCGATTCCGATCTCGTGGGTGGCGCACTGCGCAAGCTGACCAAGAAGGTCGTGCGTGACCGCATCCTGAACGAAGGCATCCGCATGGATGGCCGTGGCCCAGCAGACATCCGTGAGCTCACCTCCGAAATCGGCGTTGTTCCCACGGCACACGGTTCCGGCCTGTTCCAGCGTGGCGACACGCAGGTACTCAACGTGACCACGTTGGGCACTGGTCGCATGGACCAAATGATCGACGGCATCGACCCCGTCACCCGCAAGCGGTACATGCACCACTACAACTTCCCGCCATATTGCACCGGTGAAACCGGCTTCATGCGTGGACCCAAGCGTCGCGAGATCGGCCACGGTGCGCTCGCCGAGCGTGCTTTGGTACCCGTGCTTCCCGACTTCGAAGACTTCCCCTACACCTACCGTCTGGTGTCAGAGGTCATGGCGTCGAACGGCTCGAGCTCGATGGCTTCAGTCTGCGGTTCTTCGCTGTCACTGATGGACGCCGGTGTGCCGATCGCAGCCCCGGTTGCCGGTATCGCCATGGGTCTCATCTATGATCCCAGCAAGGGTGACGGCGGCACGTACATCCCGATCACCGACATTCTCGGTGCCGAAGATGCCATGGGCGACATGGACTTCAAGGTTTGTGGCACGAGCGACTTCGTGACTGCACTGCAGATGGACACCAAGATCGACGGCATCCCTGCCGACGTTCTTGCCGCTGCACTTCAGCAGGCACTCGATGCTCGCCTGACCGTGCTGGCAAACATGGCGGAGGCTATCGCTGAGCCTCGCTCCGAGGTCAACGAGAACGCACCTCAGATCGTCAGCTTCGAGATCCCGATCGACAAGATCGGCGAGATCATCGGCCCTAAAGGCAAGGTCATCAACGCCATGCAGGCCGAGACCGGCGCCGACATCTCTGTCGACGACGACGGCATGGTCGGCGTGGTGTCGATCGCTTCGTCGAACCGCGACGCGGTTGCCGAAGCCGAGCGTCAGGTCAAGCTGATCCTTGATCCTCCAACACCTGAGATGGGCGTGACCTACCAGGGTCGAGTCGTGAACATCACCAACTTCGGTGCGTTCGTCAACATTCTTCCTGGCCGTGATGGCCTCATCCACATCTCGAAGATCGGTGGCAAACGCCGCATCGACAAGGTCGAAGATGAGCTCAGCCTCGGTGACACCATTGAGGTCATCGTCGAAGACATCGACCCCCAAGGCAAGATCAGCCTGATGCCCGCCGAGTTCGCAGATGAGCTGCAGAGCGGCAAAGACGATGGCGATGCAAAGGACAGCGGCGGTGGCCGAGGCGACCGTGGCGGTCGCAGCCGCGATCGTGGCGACCGCGATGGTGGTAGCCGCGATGGTGGCAGCCGTGGCGGCCGTAGCCGTGACAGCAACAGTGGCGACCGCAGCGAACGAGGCGGCCGTAGCCGTGATCGCGACGGCGGCGGTCGTAGCCGCGATCGCAACGATCGTGATGGCGGCGGTCGTGACCGCGGTGGTCGCGATGGTGGCAGCCGTGACAGTGGTAGCCGTGACAGCGGCAGCCGTGACAGTGGTCGTAGCAAGAAGGCTGCCGATGTCGAAGTGGTGTCGTTCAACGACGCTTTCGATGCCGAGCAATCTGATCGTTACGGAGACCTCTAGTAGTCCACCTTTGCTTGCTGCGGCTCGCGGATAGTCGGGCTTCGGCCCGTTCCTTGCAGAAACTCTGCGTGAGCCCGTAGCCAATTGCTAGTTCAGAAATTGAAGAACCGTTCGGGTGGCTTTGGTCGCCCGGGCGGTTTCTTCGTTTTTGGGTGCAGCTCGGTTTTGGTGTGGCAGCGAGTGTTGCCAGATTTAATGACAGGTATGGGTGAGACGATCAAGGTCGGCGTTCTGGGTGCGGCGGGGCGGATGGGCCAGTCGGTGTGCGCTGCAATCGCAGATGACGACGCGCTGTCGCTCGTTGCCGCGTTTGATCCGCAAGGCTCCGGCAGCACGACCGGGCAGGGTTTGTCGATCGTTGGTGACCTCGATGAGTTACTCGCGGCCGGCCCCGACGTCGTGGTCGACTTCACCGTCGCTGCCGCGGCGCGTGTCAACCTCGTGAAGATTGCGGAGGCGGGTGTGCATGCCGTCGTTGGTACAACCGGCTTCGACGAAGACGATATTGCATTGTTCGAGGCAAGCTTCGTGACGAGTAACTGTTTGATCGCAGCGAACTTTGCCATCAGTGCGGTACTGATGATGCGGTTCGCCGAGATCGCTGCGCCGTTCTTTGACACCGGTGAAGTCATCGAACTGCACCACGACAAAAAAATCGACGCACCGTCGGGAACAGCGGTGACAACGGTCGAACGCATGGCCGTAGCGTCACCTGACTGGGCGCCCGATCCAACAGAGCACGAGGTCTACACCGGCGCTCGCGGCGGCATCGGCCCAGCCGGCATTCGCGTGCATTCGGTGCGTATGCGAGGCATGGTCGCCCACCAAGAAGTCATACTCGGAGCGCTCGGACAAAGCCTGACGATCCGCCAAGACAGCTACGACCGCTCTTCCTTCATGCCGGGCGTGGTGCTGGGCTGCAAACGAATCAGC
>JBDNHG010000656.1:0-4260 GCA_041688925.1 Acidimicrobiales bacterium
AGGCGGTGGTGGGACCGGAGGAAGGTCTTCGTCTGACATGAGTGTGACTGTAGTACAGCACGCTCTTTCCCCTGATTTAGCTCTGATGCGTTCGGCACAACCAGGTCGAACGGCCTCCTATGGTCTCATGAGTGAGGTCGGTGCCGTCCACGGGGCATCGCCCGCCGGGGTGTCGTTCGCTGAAGAGGTCGCCACAGTTCGAGCCGCCGCGTTCGTACAACTCGTCGAGCATGACTGGAAGCAGTTCGGCCAGGGCCAGCACGGCGTCGTAGGGCACTTCGTTTGCTGGGCGCAAAGGTGATATTCCGGCTCGCCACAACAACTCGTCGACGAGCAGGTTGCCGAGGCCGGCGAGGCGCCTCTGGTTCAGCAGCAGCGCCTTGGTTGCAACTCGATACCGGCCAAAGAGCGCAACCAGCGTGTCGGCGCTGGCCGACCACGCGTCTGGGCCAAGCATCGACAGGTCGGGATCGAGTTCGACGCCACCGAGTCGCCGCGGGTCGTTCATTGACATGGTCCCACCGGCGTCGAAATACAGCGCAAAGCGATTCCAAGCAGGGTCGAGCCGCTTCGACGAATACTCGAGTTCTGCGAGTATTGGCTCGTCGTCGATCACCAGAATGCCGGTCATGCCGAAACGCAGCCCCAGGGTGCCGGCCGTGGTCTCGACAAGCATCAGTTTGCCCACACGACCGAGCGACTCGATGGTCACCCCCGTCAGTGCCTCGGCAAGCGCTGGCGCGTCGACACGCTTGAGGTACCAGTCGTCGGGCGTGCTGATCGAGGTGATTGTGCGGTCAACGAGACGGGCGGCGCCGCGCCGGTACATCTCGATCTCAAGCAGTTCGGGCATCGAGGGCTGGCGATCGACTCAGTCTCGGACGCGGTCCAAGAACTTCGAGAGCGCGGCGCCTACGGCCTCGGCTTCGAGCAAGAACCCGTCGTGGCCGTGCGGGCTTTCGACGATCTGGTATTCGGTCTCGACTCCAGCGTCACGGGCAAGGTCTGCGAGGTCGTTCTGAAGTCGCGGGTGATAGAGCGTGTCGCTGCTGATGCTGATGCTCAACACATCGGCGCGCAACGTCGAGAACGCCCGCTTGATCGAACCACGACCGCGGGCAACATCGTGCAGATCCATCGCACGGTTCAGGATCAAATAGCTGTTTGCGTCAAACCGGCGGGCCAACTTTTCGCCGTGGTGATCGAGGTATGACTCGACCTGGAAGCGGTCCCAATGACCAAAGGCTTTCGATGGGTCAACCAGGTTGCGACCGAATCGGTTTTGATAGACCTCGTCGCTGCGGTAGGTGATCTGGGCGACCGAACGCGCAACGGCGAGCCCCGCGTGTGGGCCCTCGCCCGCTGGAGCGTCGTAATAGTCGCCGCCGCGCCACTGGGGGTCGAGCGTGATAGCCAGACGGCCGGTGGCGCTCCACCCAATCTGCCACGGCGTTGCCGCTACGGCGGTTGCGATGGGGGCGATTGCCTTGACCCGTTCGGGATACATAAGGCCCCATTCGAGCACCTGCATGCCCCCCATCGAGCCGCCGACCACGGCGTGCCAGACGTCGATACCCAGCGCTGTCGCCAGGCTGGCCTGTGACCGAACGATGTCGCGAATCGTGACGGTCGGAAAGCGCATGCCGTATGGCTCGCCCGTGTCTGGATTGGTCGAGGACGGTCCTGTAGACCCCTGGCAACCGCCAAGAGCGTTCACACAGATGACGAACCAGCGATTGGTGTCGATGGCACGCCGAGCGCCGATCAGGCCATCCCACCAGCCGCCATCGGGATGAGCGGCGCACACACCACCAGACGCATGTGCGTCGCCGGTCAGGGCATGGCAAACAAGCACCGCGTTGTCGCGAGCTTCGTTGAGTTCGCCCCACGTCTCGTATGCGACCGAAGCGTCGGACAAGATGCCGCCGCCCTCGAGTACGAACGGACGCGCCGCCGTCAGCGAATGAAAGCGTCGATCGCCCACCGGGTCGCCTTCGCGCCATGCGCCGGACGCAGGAATATTACGCGACCGCTTGCGCGGTGTTTCGTAGGGGTCGGACGTCGACATCGCTCTGAGTGTAGGGCGGTCAGCCTTGACCGCTAGAGCGATTCGGGAAACGATCGAGCCACCACGAAACGAGCTGAGGGTCGACGACGCCATAGGCCGCGTCGATTGTCCGAGCGAACTCTGCGAGATCACACTGTGGGTCACCCAAGATGGCCGCAGCGTCGCTCCAGGCTGCGATGTCGGCCGGCAGCGGTGCCGCCAAAACGTCACGGGCTGCCAGTTTCATCGAGTTCAGCGACAGAGCAGTGCCGAACTTCACAGACAAGAAGTGTGCGCTCAGTACCGGAGCACTCAATGCTGCGGCGAGAAGCCAGAGCGTGTCGACGTCGGTTTCGTGGGGCTCTACCGACAACACGGGTGTGGCCGGAATGGCACGTCCTTCGACATCAACCCAAACTTCGATCACACGCGTCTGGGTGGCAACCAGCAACTTGGGGCGTTGGCGGGCTCGTACCCACCTGGCGAGCGAGGGGTCACCTTGCTCGAGTGCGTCGAGGTCGACGACAGGGCGTCGGAACGGTCGCTTTGCAAACTTGAACTCACGCGTACCCCAGCTCAGCCCGAGCACGTCGATCATGCCAACGGTGATCAACGGCGCAGTGTGTGCATCATCTGGCCCGGCGTCATCTGGCGCGGCATCATCTTCGGCCACGTACGGCACGAACCCGTAGAACTGGTCTCGGAACCCGGCCGTCGCATGTGCGAGTTCGCCAACCGTTCGGTCCATCGCCGGGGAGATTCGCACCTGTGGAATGTTGATGGCCGCTGCTGCGATCGACCCCCACTCGGTCGAACTTGGTTGTATGGGCACGTCGGCCAGTGGCGCGAAGTCGGCACCGAACCTGCGCACCACCGCGCCTGTGGATCGAGCACGGTCTTTGTCGAACACCACCCCACAAACGTGAACGGCTGCATCGAAGACACGGTCGACACCCACCCACAGCCCACATAACGTCGCGTGGAGCTGGGCATGGTCACGGATGTGTTCGCCGTGGCGTGCCGCCAAGATCGAAACGGGTTGGACCAATGCCAGCGCACCACCGGTGGCCAACGCATCGATGCCGGCAGCCAGGAACAGCCAGGCATCGTCGGTGTATGTACCAACAAGCTCGCCCCACCGCTCTTTGAGCGCTGCTCGCCGGGCAGTCGAGTGGCTCGAGCTCGCCTGCAGCTGATTGAGGAACGGCGGATTGCCAACGACGCGGTCGACCGTTGGCAGCGCATCGAGCAGCCCGTCGGCGCAACGCAACGTCGGTAACGGGCGAGGCGCCACTGCATTGTCGATCGCCCAGATAGCGAGCGCCGCCTCGGCAACAGCAACGGCACCATCGTCGATGTCGACCCCGTGCAGTTGGTCGAGCACTCCGTTCGGGTGCGCACCGCACGCCACCAGCTGGTCGGCAGCGACAAGCAGAAATGCGGCTCCCCCGACCGCCGGGTCGAGCACCGTGTCAGATGCTTTTGGTGGCGGCAACATCGCCACGAGTTGGCGTGCCACTGCTTCCGGGGTCAGGTGGGCACCCTTGCGCCTGCGCACACCAGGGGCCAAAAGCAGCTCGTACGCTCGCCCTAGATCAAATGCGGAAACAGGGCCGATATCAGTGGCGAGGGCTGCCGGTCCAGCTCGATCAAAGAGCCGCAGCCCTGATCCCGCGAGGCTCGTTTCGCGTTGGTTGGCGGCTGCCTCGGCGAGGTCTCGGATCGTGTCGAGCGGATCGGGCTCGATCAACGCACTGGCCACATTTTGGGGCGATAGCCGTTAGCAGAGTGCGGAAAAACACATGCCGCACGTTTCAACACCGGCATTCTTCCGCACCCTGCTAGGCGTTCGGGTCAAATGCGCCGAGATCTGCGAGTCGTTCGTCGTTCGAGAACATTTCGACGATTGGTTGTTCGAGACCAAGGCGCTTCTGTAGACGCTTGACCTCGAGCTCTTCGTTCCACAACGACAGCGTGACGACGACGCCGCTGTTGCCAGCGCGAGCGGTGCGGCCCGAGCGATGCAGATACGCCTTGTGGTCGCTGGCTGGTTGATAGTGAATGACCACTTCGATGTCGTCGACGTGGATGCCGCGGGCTGCCACGTCGGTTGCCACCAAGACGTCGAGGTCGCCATTCGAGAAGGCTTCGAGGGCACGTTCTCGACCCTTTTGTCTGAGGTCGCCGTGGATGGCACCAGCGGTGACACCGAG
>JBDNHG010000657.1:0-3401 GCA_041688925.1 Acidimicrobiales bacterium
ATGGGCCGCCGCAACGTCAGATAGTTCGAGCGGGCGGCCGACCCGGGTGCGTAGACCGAACTCGAGGTCAGCCTCAAAGCCAAGCCGCGCTTGCAGGATTTCCAGCCCGCGCTCGCGCACGTCGTCGGTCCAGACCGTTCGCACATCGGGATCGCGAATCAGGTCCGGTGGCACCACCTCGTAACGCTGGTGCGGCGTTTCGGCTCGCAGGAAGAGCTCGTCGCCCAAATCGTTGAGGGTCAACGTTTCGCGTTCTTGGATAGCTCTGGACATCAACGACCGCAGGTTCACCCGGTGGGTGCGACCGGCGAAGAACGCCGCCCGGTGCGAGGCGTCTTGCACCGAGTCGGTGAACGCCAGGATCTTGCGTTCCTCGTGCTCAACATTGTTCGAGGCGAAAAGGGTGTTGATCGTGACCGAACTCAGGCTGGCCACCCGCAGACCCAAGAAGCGTATTGCGTCAGATTCACCACAAGCCGGGCAGGTCTGGCGGCGGGCATCGTCGTCATTCGTCGTGGCGATGACCGGTACCGCCCGCTCGTGGTCTCGGTCGACGAACCATCGGGCGAGCGGGTCGAACCATTGGGTGTTGGGGTCGTGTTCGTTCGACAGAATCAACGTGCGAACCGTTGGGCTTCGGGTCAACGCCGCCTGATAGATCGTCGCCGGCGAGTTAATCAACGCGGCGTTGAGTTCGGACTGCACCGCCATCCAGCCGCTCATGCCGCACTTGCGGCAGTAGACCGCTGGCAGCTCAAGACGCAGCGGCGTGTCTTGGTCAGGTTCGTCTTGGCGAGCAGAATCGACCCAACGGAAACTCGGGTCATTGTCGACGGTTCGTAGCAGTCGGCTGACCTCGCGCACCCAGATCTGGACCTCGACGTTGAACAGCGGCATGACCCGGGTGCCGACTTGGCGACGGGCGATCGAAACCAGCCACAGGAAACGAGACAACGCCTGCTCGACATCGCCAGGCGATCCCATATAGGTACGACCCCATTCAGGGGCGTTGCGTACGATCTCTTGGACTGCTTCTCGCCACGTGCGAGGTCGGCTTCCGACCGCCGAAAGCACAGCTCGAGTCAACGGATGCTGCACCAACACCTCGCCCAACCTGACCTTGTCGGTCGCCAACGGTGGAGGCACATTTTCTGATTCGTTAAGCCGATTCTCCGCACAGAAAGTCGCCGCGACCTCATTCGCGTCTACGGCTGCGAGCACGTCACCTACCGGCGGGATCTGAAGGTAATAGTTGAGATCAGCGCACACCTCGTCGATGCTCTGGCGCTTCTCGCCGATAATGGCGTCCGCACCGAAATCGACACCGAACACCTTGCCCGCAAACTCGCGAAGCTCGCTCACCGCACCCGGATCGCTCGCCAGCGTCGCCGAAGTCGCCACCGGCGTCGCCACTCCAAGCGGGGCTCCATCGGTGGACATGCCCAGTGTGCGCCCAACCCGACGCAACAACATGGCAACGTCGGTGCCTTGCGCTCCGTCGTATGTGTGGAACTCGTCGAGCACGATGTAACGAAGCGTGTCCGGCCCGTTCACTGCCCACAGGTCACGGTCCTGGCGGCGCAGCAACAAAAAGTCCAGCATCTTGTAGTTCGTGAGCAAAATGTCCGGCGGGTTCGCACGCAACGCATAACGCTGGTCGATGATGTGCTCGGGTGACATCTCGGCATTACGGCCGTCTTCGCCGATGTACAAGCCCGCGGTCACGCCGGCAAGCTCGGCGTTCTCGGCAATGACCTCGGCAATACGGTTCGCCTGGTCAGTCGCCAACGCATTCATCGGGTACAGAATCAGCGCCTTGATGCCGTCTTCACCACGCGCCCGAGCCCGGGCACAGTGATCGAGCATCGGGTACAAAAAACACTCGGTCTTACCTGACCCAGTGCCGGTGGTGACGATCGTCGGCTGAGGCGCCGAATCACGAGACCCGAGCCGATCGAACGCCGTCGCCTGATGCAGGTAAGGCCGAAAGTTCTCAGGCAACCAGTCGAGAGGCGATTTCCACCGATCGTCAACCGCCTCGAACGGCGTCCGCACCCTCAAATACGGCCCACGAAAGATCCCGTCACCTTCGTGCTGCAAGAACTCGCTCAGCGCCCCCCGCACATCGTCGTCAGCAAGCGCGAACGTACTAGCCAAATACTCGACCAGAGAGTCACGCACTTCGTCGACGACGAGTGAGGGAATCATGCGCTACACGCCTTGATGCGCTCAGTTCCGAGCGTTTGTTTCACGGAACCAAACGGTGCTCGACGCTCTCGGAGAGGCACGTCCTCGATTCGACCAACCGTTGGCCTCGTCATCCTGGTACCCCACCCGCTGGTCCGAAGCGAGCGATGGACCACGTAGAGCCGATCATTCGTATTCTCCGGCGTCGAGGCGGCGTTGAAATTCGTTGTAGGCGCGGGTCATTTCGACTTCGCGATCGGGGCGGTAGAAGGGGGCGGTGTAGTGGCCCATCCAGTCGACCGAGCTGGGGTCGTCTTCGTACTGTTCGTAGAGCTTCCAGATGTTGGACCACTCCTTGGGCAGATCGCCGGCCGTCGCTTGGTTCTGCAGTTGGGACTGGCGAAAGCCGGCTGATTGATGGTGGCCGCAGATCTTGCGGCCTTTCGCGTCGAAGGCCATCTTGTACTCGTACTTGCGCAGCACCGCGAACTGGGTGCGGTACATAGCGCACAGCTGCTCCGCGGTGAGGCCGAGCATGAGCGCTGCGAGGGCGTCGAGTTCGACGAGAGCGAGGCGGCGTTCGAAGTCGCGGCGTAGCGGGATCGCCATCGACCACTGGGCGTCGACCCCGCCGAGCGGGAGTCGATCGGAGTCGGGGTCGGTCCAGCGATCCTGCCGCCAAGCCGGGTCCCAGAGTTCTTCCCAAAGAGATGCGTAGTCAGCGGTGAGGCAGTTGAGGCGGAGTCCACGCAACAGAAGTGAGCACTCAAGAGCCGACCCCTGCGGTAGGGGGAACTTGCGAACAACCGTGTCGTGCAGATTCGCTGTTCCCGCAACCTTTACGAGGTAGTCGATCGGAATCGACGACCAAAGACAACTGAGCAGCGCAGTGGTCCTGCGATTCTCTACATGCAGCGAGAAGGTGCCATTCGTGTGTGCGCTTCGTGGTGGCAGCAGGGCTGGGTGAAAGGATCGCTCAAGCCCGGGTTGGGTCATGGCTCGCCAGCCGACGCGCACATGTTGGGTTGCAGGTTTGCCGTTCCAGTGGTCGAGGCGGGATTGGTAGGTGTCGGGGTCGCAGGCGCGTTTGTAGTTGGTTCGCGGGGTGGCGTGTTCGGGGAGGGTTTCGAGGTCCCAGTCGCTGTAGTCCTGGTTGTGTTTGCAGCATTCGTTCGGTTGTTTGGCGAAGGAGGTGGCGATGGTGAAGTGAGGGC
>JBDNHG010000658.1:0-3009 GCA_041688925.1 Acidimicrobiales bacterium
CCGATAGCGACGACAGGGCGATCGATGTAGGAACGCAGCTCGGTGAGCGTCTCCATCGTGGTGTCCCAGATCTCGCTGGCGTCGTGTTCGACCCACCCGGGCTGGGGGAAGTGTTGGGTGAACTCTCGATACGCGAACGAGATGATGCGACCGTTCTCGTCGACGGCTGCCGAACGAATTCCGGTCGTGCCTGCGTCGATTGCAATGACTATTCCACTCACGGACGCAATCTAGTGCGTGCCCTCAGCCGCCGGGCGCCTGTGGATCCGGTTGCCAGGTGACCAGGCGGCACACCGCCGGGTCTCGCTACTACCTGGCGTCAGCTGGTTGGTGTGGGCGTCGGCGTCGGTGTCGACTCGGGCGTCGGCGTTGGTGTGGGTGCTGGCCCCGACTCGGTGCCGGGTTCGGTGCCGGTGCCAGCGCCGGTGTCGCTCGTAGCCGTGGGAGGCGGGGGAGGAGCCGGCGGCGACGTGCTCGGAACAGCGTCTCGGTCGGCCATGGGTAGCGCTGTCTGGTAATCGCGGCGATCAACGCCGCGGGTCAGACTGGGTTCGAATGGCGACGGCAGTGTGACCTCGTCGCCGTCGATCGGCATCGGGATGAAGATTCCGTCGACCGACAGCACAACCTGGTCGATCCCTTCGAGCTGGGTGAGCGTGAAGACGATCTGCGCCACAGCGAGGAACCGTTCGTCTTGCGCTGTCACCGCCGGCAAGCTGCCGGGCTCAAAGTCGACAATCGCCGTCTGCAGCGTCTCGACTGGCCCAAACCCGAAGTCAACCGTGCGCTCGAAGACCTCGATGGGGTTGGCCAGCGCATCAGGAGGCAACGCGGATCGAATATCCTCCCCGTCCTTCGCGAGAACACCCTCGAGTACCGCCACCAGGTAGGCGTTAGGCGTTTGTTCGATGGTTCGGGTCACACGTGCCAGCTGGTCGTTCTGATCGACCATCCAGATGGTCGACTCGAACATCGGCGGTGCGTCTGGATCAGGGATCGGTGTCGGCGTGGCGATCGGGATATCGAACGTCGGCAAGGCAGCGTTGCTCGGGCTGAGCAATGAGAAGTCATCGCGGGTGACGCGCGCCCCCGGCAAGGTCGTGCCCGCATCGGTCTGCACTGGAAGGTCGACCCGCTCGGCATCGGGCTCATCAGGATCAGACCGCACAAACTGCACAGCTTCGATGCCGGGTAGTGCGGTCAGCGTGTACACGATCTGGGCAAACGCCAACCGTTGCTCGGTATTGCCAGAGTTGAGACTGCCGGGTTTGAGGTCGACGATGGCCAGATCGAATAGTTCGTTGACCTCGATACTTTGCACCTCGGTGCCGCGGGGGATTGCGGATTCGATTCCGTCGGCCGCTTCTACGGGGAACGTGCCCTGCAACAGGATGTCGACGAGCTGTTCTGGCGTGTCGACGATCTGGCGTTGGACCGTAACTAAGCGATTGCCTTCTTCGATCATGTGGATCTGTTCGCGTCCGGGCCCGCTCTCGGAAGCCGGCATGGGCGTCGGCGTTGGCAGCTGGCCGGGCCGTAGTTCACCGTCGAGGTCTTGGGAAGAGATCTCCCTGGGCGACGCGTCGAGCGACAGGCCGCAGGCGGTCAGCGCCAACAACGCGGTGAGAACAATGCTGAGGTAACGCAGGAGTCCCGACTTCATTCGACGACAACACCGGGCAACGAGATCACGAAGCGAGAGCCAAGAAGACCATCGACCCGGTCAGTGACCCAGATCTTGCCCCCGTGCAACCGCAGATGTTCGGTGACTAACGACAGGCCTAACCCAACGCCGGTGCCGGAACCTCGGCGGCCGCCTTCGCTGCCGCGAGCGAACCGCTCAAAGATCAGCTCGCGTTCTTCTTCGGGAACGCCGGGACCTTCGTCTTCGATCTCGATGCGAATGTCGTCGCCCTCGTGAGCCAGACGAATCTGTGTCACACCACCGGCATATTTGTCGGCGTTCTCGCTGAGATTGCGAATCACCTGAGCGATGCGGCGTTTGTCGATCTCGATGATGACCTCGTCGGTGTCGTTGCTGTGGATGATCGGCACATCGCGTTCTCGACCGACCGCGGCGCCGATTGCCTGACGCACGAACTCGCCGAACATGACCTCTTCGATATCGGGTTGCACGGCACCGATATCGAACCGGCTGATCTCGAGCAGGTCTTCGACCAACAGTTTGAATCGCCTGATATCGGTCGACAACAAATCGAGTGCGACCTGAGCGCGCTCGGGCATGTCGTCACGACGGCGTTCGATGACGGCCACTGAACCTGTCAGCGTCATCAGCGGCGAGCGCAACTCATGACTTACATCGCTGGCGAAGCGCGAGTCGCGTTCGATTCGTTTTTGGAGCGCGCTGGTCATGCCGTTGAACGATTGGATGAGCTGGTCGAGGTCAGGATCTCCGATGGACTCGAGACGAGTCGACAGGTCACCAGCAGCGATCAGGCCGGCAGCGTCGCTGATGTCGTGCAGCGGCGAGAGCAAACGTTTGGCCACGTAGACACCAAGACCCATGCCCAGAATGGTGGTAATCGCAGATCCTCCAGCCAGCGTTGGCAACAAGGAATTGAGGTCTTGTTCGACTTCGGTGAGCGGCGCAGCATAGATGTAGCTCGCAAACGCTTGTGAGCGCGGCAGCGGCAGCCCCACCACATAGTGCGGTTCGTCGTTGATGAGAAAGGTCATCTCCGCTGCGCCACCGGCACGCAGCATCGACAGAAACTCTGTGTTGATCTTGTCTTCAGAAAACGCGAACACGTCGTCGAAGAAGCTCGCGTTGCGGTACAAGATGCCCTGCAACGTGTCTGTCGGAGCGATCACCCCAGACATGATTGACCCCAGGCTCGACACCTCGATCGGCTTAGAGAGTTGCTCGTTGATGTCTATCGCCGCGTTCTCCGCGTTGAAGAACGCCTCGTTCTGACGCGACTCGACCAGGTTCGACCGCGTCACTGAATAGGTGACCGTCGACAACAGCGCTGACAGGAAGAGCGCGCC
>JBDNHG010000659.1:0-1970 GCA_041688925.1 Acidimicrobiales bacterium
ACCGAAGACTCATCCGTGCTTATGACCGCACGTGCCGACGAGACACTCAACACTGCCAAGGTGAGGTCGCTGCTCCGCCGATACTTCGCAGCCAATAGCAAAGTGCTGTGGCAAGATGCCCTCGCCGAATATGGACTCTTGTCGGCCGAGCGGTGACACATCGATGCTCAACCAGCGCGACCGGCCCCATTTGCGACTTGATGCATAGGTGCGAAACGCAAACTCCAGGCATGAGTATTACTTTGGTATGATTAGACTCATGAGTGAACTACAAGCCAAGGAAGAGCCAACGGCTGCGGAGCTGCGCAAGCGCCCCAAACAGACCGTCACGGATCTTATGGACGCTCTAGAGCAGAGTGTGCAAGCAGCCAAGGACGCACGAGTAAGCCGGGGCGAGGTGTCGACGATCGGCGAGAAGCCAAAGCTCCGTAAAACATTCACGCTCGATTCAGAAATTGCGGAGGCGCTCGCTCGCGTGGAAGGGTCAGCGTCTGCCTACGTAAACCAGAGCATCGCTGAACGATTAGAACGCGACCGGGTGCGAGAAGCACAGCGCCAATATGTCAGCGCCTACGAGGCCGAGCACGGGATGATCAACCCTGAGCTGGTCGCACAATTCGACGAGCTACTGGCGTGAGCGGCGGCCCCGTTGTTGGCCCCGTCGTAGTACTCGATTCCGAAGGGCTAGCGGCGCTGGCCAGAGGCGACGGTCAACCGGCGTCTGAACTAGTGGCAGCTGCGGTCAAGTCAGCGCACAACAACGATCGAGATGTTGTCGTGCCCGCTGTTGTCCTCGCAGAGGCCTATCGAAGCCCAGCACGAATAGCAGCCGCAAACGCTGCGCTACATAGATCGGCGCCGATAAAGGTGCGAGACACGGACCAGTCGTTAGCCAAGTTCGTCGGCGGTGTTCTGGCAGCGGCTAGCGCCGGGTCCGAAGACATGGTTGACGCTCACTGCGTCGCCGTCGCCGTCGAGTCCGGCGGGCGTGGGGTGGTCATCACGTCCGACGAACATGACATGACACGACTAGCTGCGCCTCACCCCAACATCGCCGTTAGGTCGCTATGAGTGACGACGCGAAGGCGACAGATACTCCATCATTGCAGCCTGGACGGATGGTGTTATCGAGATCCTCTCGCTCCACGAGCAATTCGATTCCGCCCGGTCAAGGGTTCAGAAACGTGGCATCGGCGCCAGCATGCCAGGCTCCAACTGATCATTGGCCGAGCCGAAACCCGATAACCGGGCCCGCAGCTCAGGGTTAGAGTAAGACGTCACGAGGGGCACTCAGTTTCTGGTCATCGCAACACTCTTGGGGGCGACCCGGTGGCTTGGTTTTGGCTGTCCGGTCGACTGGTCGCTCAACGGGTGACAGTAAGGACTTCTGGCAACGCTGCCTGTCGGCGGGGCGATGCATTGGCAGCGACGCTGGCAATGCAAAGTTGGTGTTGGCAAATGGGTCGCGCCAATACTGTGTGAATGGCTGCGAACGACCGTCCCGTTGATGAACACAAGGCGTGGATCGCTCTGGTGCGCGAAGAACCGCTCGAACCAGAGCTACCAATCTGTGATCCGCACCATCATCTGTGGCTCGATGCAGGCCACACTGGGTGGCCGTACACGTTGGCCGACTTCCACAACGACACTGGATCGGGCCACAACGTGGTACGCACCGTCTTCCTCGAATGTCATGCCGAATATCACACAGAGGGACCGCCACACCTTCGATCGGTGGGCGAGGTCGAGTTCGTTGCTGCGCTCGCCGAGGAAAGCGCTGCCTCGGGCGGCGCCGAGATCGCGGCAATCATGGGTAACGCCGATGTTTCACGCGGCGAGGCGGTCGAAGATGTCTTGCTCGCGCTCGACGCTGCTGGACGTGGCCGATTTCGCGGAGTTCGCTACAGCACGGCCCAAGATGATCATCCTCCACTGAACATGGGGGCAGTTGCACCAATGGACGATCCAAA
>JBDNHG010000660.1:0-5517 GCA_041688925.1 Acidimicrobiales bacterium
GGTCTCGATCCATGCGAGGGTCCTGGAGACCGCCGACGAGTTTGGTAGCCCTGGCAACTACGTCGTGGGCGCGGACATCGTGGGTTTCGAGCGGGTAGCTCGCGCAATGCTGGCCCAAGGGCTGATCTGATGGCCGTGGCGCCATCGGTTGCTTCCTCGGCTCGTCGCTCGTTCGACGCGGGACGGGACACTAAGAAGTGAGTGCGCACGAGACCTCAGCGTTTGTCCTCGGGGGCGGCGGACACCTGGGAGCCCACGAAGTCGGCATGCTGAGCGCGCTCGTGGCCGCCGGCATCAAGCCCGACCTGGTTATTGGCACATCTATTGGGGCGATCAACGGCGCCGTCTTTGCGTCAGATCCGACCGAAACCGCAGTAGACCACCTGCGCGATCTGTGGACCGGACTCCAGTCCTCAGACCTACTCGGCGGCTCGATCTTCGCCAAGGTCAAGACGCTGGCGCGCTCCGGAACTCATCTCGAAGACGGTGGACTGCTCAGGGATCTGTTGACAAGCGTGTTGCCAGTATCGCGAATCGAAGACTTGGCCGTGACGTTCGAATGTGTCGCTACCTGCATCGAACGGGCGGCAGCCCATTATTTTTCTGAAGGCCCATTGGTCGACGCGATCATGGCGTCGGCGGCGGTGCCGGGGCTCTTGCCACCGGTCGAGATCGACAACGAGCACTTTCTCGACGGGGGACTGGTTGCGTCGATACCTCTTGGCCGCGCTATCGCTCTCGGCGCCACGACCATCTACGTGCTCCAGGTCGGACGTATCGAAGCACCGCTGGTTGTTCCGACCAAACCGTGGGAGGTCGCTATGGTGGCGTTCGAGATCTCGCGCCGCAACCAATTCGCTGAATCGGTTCGATCGCTACCGCCCGGAATCGAGCTCCATATTCTCCCGACCGGCGAGCCCAAGTCATTCAATGATTTTCGGCAGTACCGAACGGGCGACTCCGATGCCGTGGCGCAACGTGTCGCCATCTCACGGCAAGCATCGATCGACTATCTCGACGGTCTACCGACGTGAGTCTGCCGCCGCGTTGGTTGCGGCGCATCCTCCTCTGGCCGCTTCCGGTGCTGGCATTGGTGATCTACACCGCAACGGTCCCGTTGTTCGTGATAGCGGCCTTGCTCGTGTCATATCGGCTACCGGGCAAGTTTTGGGCGCTGCGATCACTCGGTCTCGTTACGTGCTATCTATTCATCGAGGCCGCAGTCACGGTTGTGGCATTTGTGACCTGGGTCAGCTCGGGCTTTGGGTGGAAACTGTCCTCGCCCCGCTTCGTCGCGACGCACTATGCGATCTTCCGGTGGGCGCTACGGGTGTTGGTTCTGGCTACTCAGCGACTATTTTCGCTCAAGATCGAAGCGCCGCCCGGACGGCCGATCGTAGTGGATGACGGTGGCACGACAGAGCCTGATGCACCACTCATCGTGATGTCTCGCCATGCCGGGCCAGCCGATTCGCTGCTGTTGCTCGACGAGGTGATGTCGTGGGAAGGTCGCCGGCCGCTGATCGTCGCCCTCGCCGTCCTGCAACTCGACCCGGCGCTCGACATCTTGATGAATCGGCTGCCGAATCACTTCATCTCACGCAGTGCACTCACCGGCAGCAGGTTCGCACAGGCTGTCGGCGATCTGGCCGCAGACATGACGAGCATCGACGCGTTCGTGATCTTTCCCGAAGGCGCCAATTTCAGCGAGACACGGCGGATTCGCGCAATCGACCGGTTCCGTGCCGAGGGACGCAATGCGGCCGCAGACCGTGCGCTTGCCCTGCGAAACGTGTTGCCGCCACGGCCTGCGGGTTCGTTGGCGGCAATCTCGGCATGCCCCGAGGCCGACCTGGTGTTCGTTGCCCATACCGGCCTTGACCAGATTGGCGCTATTGCCGATCTTTGGACGGCAATCCCAGAAAACAAGACGGTCGAACTGGCGTGGAGGATGGTGCCCGCCCGCGAGATTCCGCCAAACGACGATGATCGCAGCGAAATATTGTATCAAGCCTGGGAGGGAATCGACCGCTGGATCGAGCGACGCAAACATGCGACATGAGTCCCGAGCGATAACCGGACACTGACAACAATCAACAGGTAATGCAGAGATTGATGTTGGTATCAGACAGGTGCAGATGGCGATCGACGAGGTGAACGCGCGCCTCTCACGTGCGGAATCGATCCGGGCGTCCGCTGTGCTCCCGGTCGACTTCACCGTGACCGCCGGCGAGCTCACCCCGACGTTGAAGGTGCGCCGAACGGCTATCGAAGAACGCTACGAGGACACCATCGAAGATCTGTACACACCTGCGACTTAGGAGTCTGCTGATCAATGCCGTTGTTGCGGATCGGCGGGCAGACGCGCCGCTCGCACGAGCTCAAGCTCGTCGGGACCGTAGATCAGGACGCTAGAAAACAGCCGAAGGCGGACTACCCGCAAGGCCGTAGGAGCCATCACTCCTTGGCCTGGAATGTCGGTTTCGAGAACGCCGCGAGCGGTGATGGATGCTCGTCGAGACGTGCGGCATGTATTGGTCAGCAGGCTCCGTGCCGGGAGTGTCGATAAGGTTGCGTCAGCCATCATGACGACTGACCACCACACGCGTGCCGCCCTGTCTGAAGGCGGTCCGTGGATGCTCGTCGGCGTCGATGGCAGCGAAGAATCCAGCGCAGCCCTCCAGTGGGCTGCGACCCACTCCTCACGCTTCGGGGCCGTCGTTCCGGCGACAGCCTGGAGGTATCCACCATGGGCCCTCGGCCGGCCGCCCGAGGGCGATCCGGTTGCGTTGCCTGAGGCTGCGTTCATTCGTCACGCGGAACACCGTGCATCGTCGGTCCTCCGGAGGGCCCAGATTCTGGACCGCCGCGAGCACCTCGTAGAAGAACGGGCACCCGGTCCGATGCTTGTTGCCAATTCCGCTGGTGCTGAGCTGCTGGTTGTGGGATCGCGTGCCCGTGGCCAGGTTCCTAGCGCGTTCGCTAGCTCGGTCAGCGGCTACTGCATCACCTACGCGCCGGTACCCGTCGCGGTGGTCCCGTTGTCGCGTCGACCAGCAATCTATGGTCGGGTGGTCGTAGGTATGGATGAGTCGCCTGAGGCACGCGCTGGGCTCGAGTGGGCGCTCCGCCACGCGAACAAGGACCATGAGGTCCATGTCGTTTATGTGGCAGGTGTGCGGAACGAGTCGACGCGTTGGTTGCATGAAACGATCACCGAAGCGTTAGCGAGCGTCGACGGGGCGAATTCGCCGAAGGTCGTCGGCCGCGTATCGTTTGGCCCACGCGCCGAAACCTTGGCTCTCGCCGCGGTGGACGCGGACATGCTCATAGTTGGGGAGAGGGGCCGGGGTCGTATTGGTCATGCGTTCCTCGGCTCGGTGACGACCTCCTTGTGTCGCAAACCATCAGTTGTGACCGTCGTTATACCCAGCGCCCCGGTGTGACTCGGAGCTCGGTCGATCCTGCTCGATGGTCCCCGGTTTCGGGCTTCTGTTGAATCGCCCAATTAGACTCGTGTGAGTACCGCAGTGAAGCTCTAAAGGAGATAATCACATGGCCGACTTTCTGACCGACGTCGAAACCCTGCGAAGGCGGGCTCGTGCCAACATCGAGCAAGGGCCGATCACATCGGCCTACGGCGCTGACCGTGAGCGTGTCATTTCGGTGCTGAACGAGGCTCTCGCCACCGAACTCGTCTGTATCCTGCGCTACAAGCGCCACTACTTCACTGCGACCGGTCTCAATGCTGGACCTGTGGCAGCCGAGTTCCTCGCGCATGCCAATGAGGAACAAGTACATGCCGACCAGATCGCCTTGAGAATCACGCAGCTGCAGGGCAAACCGAACTTCGACCCCGAGGGTCTGGCAACCCGGTCACACGCCGAGTATGACGACAGCTTGGAACTGCTCGACATGGTCCGAGAAGATCTCATCGCCGAACGGGTTGCGATCGAGAGTTACAGCGAGATCATCGCCTGGCTCGGATCGAACGACTCCACAACCCGACGCATGCTCGAGGACATCCTCGCCATGGAAGAAGAGCACGCTGACGACCTCCTCAGCATCCTCGAAACCATCAAGTCCTGACGCGCTCGGTGCCACACACCGATGGTGCGGCCACAACTGTTTCGGTAGAGATCGTCCATTAACTGGGCCTGCCGCGGAGCGCAAGACTCAGCGCAGGAACAGCCCAACCCGGCCGAGATGCGCCAATGACTCATCTGCGACGAATTCGACCGAGCCGCCTGAGCGAACGACGTGCTCGATGAGTTCGTCGACTGGGTCGTCCATGATTTCAGGCCCGCACTCGGCAGACCAGACCAGGCGTTGGTCGGTCTCACGGGCCGGGTCTGCCCGATAGCTCTCTTCGACGACCAGGGTGCGGCCGCTGCCCTCGCGGGCGAACTGCCACACCTCATCGATACCCGTCACTGCCTTTTGAGCGTGAGCTGCTTCGCCCAGCTCGGCGATGATCTCACGACGCTGCGCGTTGAGCCAAGTGCGAAGCAACGGCCACGATTTTGTGCCGAGCCGGTGCGCAGTAGCATCATCGTGTGCTCCGCTGATTCGGCCGACGACAAAGGACGTGTTGTCGCTGACATCCTCGAACATCGCCGTCGAGACATCGACGTCAGCCAGGACGATTGGCAACGGTTCGTCTCCAATAGCGACGGTGAGCGCTTCGTCGACCGTGCGATAGAAGTTGCGCCATTGCTCCTTGTCGTCGCCGCCGGGTTTGCGGGCGAAGCGACCCGCGATCGCCCGCAGATCTCGCGGCACCACGTCTGCGGCGAAGGGGAAACCGTGGTCGGTCACTTCGAGGAGGTCGTCGCGGACACCCTCAAAGAGTCGAGTAGCCAAATCAGACACGACAAGGAGTCGGTACCGCGGGCTTCGCCGTAGCCCTTGGATAAGACCGCGCGTTGCCGGGTTGGTTCCGAGAGCGACGGACTCGACGACAGGGAACGACAAGTGGTAGGTCTCGGACTCGTTGGGGGTTGCAACAACGATGTACCCAAGCGCGCCCGAATCAAGATGGACTCGCCCGACCGCGTTGTCGAGTTGCTGTAGCAGCTCCTTTGGTTCGGTGTCGATGGTCCGCTCGAGCACGCTCGCCCTCGCCTGGGCGTGAAGGTTACGGAGCTTGATCCGATCCTTTTCATTGTTCGGCAGATGACGGTCGAGCGGAGCGGCGATCGTCACAACAAGATCACCCTCCATGCTCAGCAACTTCTTGGCACCTTCGAGCACTGTGTACCTCCGGTTGTTCACGTAAGCCGATCATGCCTGCGAACGCGGCCCACGTACCTGGGCACTCCCAACAATCGGCAACACCCGCCCTGTGCATCATTTACACCGCACTCCGTCCGTCGCTGTACCGGGCTGGTCAGCTTGCAGCGTGGGGGTAGCGGCAGCGAGTGTGTCGGAGCCGACGAACGCTCCCGCGGGAGCGCCCAGCAGCGGTCGGTACAGCGGCCGAGCGACTGACGCTACGAGGCAGCGACGCGATACGGA
>JBDNHG010000661.1:0-2372 GCA_041688925.1 Acidimicrobiales bacterium
AGGCAAGACGTTCACCGGCGCGCACCTGATCGAGGCAGTCGTGGGTGCCGGTAAACGAGTTGGTGTGGTCGCCAACAGCCATCGGGTGGTTGAGAACCTGTTCGAGAAGCTCAGCGAAGTCGCACCCCATCTCGCCATGCTGAAGGTCGGCTCCCAAGACCCTGAGATCGCCAACGTCAAGTGGATCAAGCAAAGCGGCAAGGGAGCGGAAGAGTTCCACGCAGGTGAGGTCGACGTGATCGGTGGTTCTGCATGGCTGTTCGCTCGAGCAGACATGCGCCAGGCCATCGACGTGCTGACGATCGACGAAGCCGGCCAGTTCAGCCTGGCCCAGACGGTCGCAGCGGCTACCTCGGCCAGGAACCTTGTGCTGCTCGGCGATCCGCAGCAGCTCGATCAACCTGTGCAGGGAAGCCATCAACCCGGCACGTCCACTTCTGCGTTGGCGCATGTGTGCGGCGACGATCAAACCATCACCGCTAAGCAGGGCGTGTTCCTCGATACGACCTGGCGGATGCCCGCCCCGGTTTGCTCATTCGTCAGCGAGTCGTTCTACCAAGGCAGGTTGAGCGTCGAGCCGGAAGCTCCCACTCGCTCGATCGATGAGATCGCAGCCGGCCTCTACTGGACGCCAGTCCCCCACCAAGGTTGTCGCGGCCGCAGCTTCGAAGAGGCCGCCCGCGTCGCCGAGCTGATCGCATCAACACTCGGCTCGACATTACGGGTCGACGGCGAGCCAGCCAGTCCAGTGACCCCCGCCGACGTGCTGGTGATCACGCCATTCAACGCCCAGGTGCAGACCATCAGAGAAGCACTCACAGCCCAAGGCCACGGCGACGTGCTCGTCGGCACCGTCGACCTGTTCCAAGGACGCGAGGCACCAGTCGTGATCTACTCGATGGCCTCATCAAGCGCCGACGTCGCGCCCCGCGGCATCAACTTCCTGTTCAGCACCAACCGTTTCAACGTCGCATTGTCACGGGCACAAGTCGCCGCGTTCGTGGTCGCCAGCCCAGCCTTGCTCGACACCAGCTGCGCCCACCCCGAACAACTCCCACTCGTCGGCGCGCTATGCGGCTTTGTCGAGGCGGCCGAGGCTCGCCGTGTGGAGTAGCCACATCTGGCTGGTCGCCGCAACGATCCCAGACTCGTCTGGCAAGTCCTTAATCGCGCGATCGTTGGACTCGTGCATCGACCACACAAAGTTCAGGATCAAGCAAAGCGCATGAGCGTCACGTTCGGCGCACACAAAAAGGAGGTCGTCGTCATGGACGAACCAGAAGTGTCCAGCGAAGACACGATGCCAGAGCAGAGCTTTGGGGTCAAAAACAGTACCTTTGAAGGGCGGTTTCGCACGGCTCCCTTAGGGCTTTCGCACGGCTCCCTTAGGGCTATTGCCTTTAGCGCCGTTTTTTGCTGTGGCTGAAGCCCGTTAGCCCTGGTTTGGAACCAAAATGGCTCCGATTGCGTCAGTCACAGGTTCGACAATCTGCTTTGCAGGATCGGCGGGACCGCTACGCTGAGCCGCACGTTTCGACTGATCAGCGCACAATCAGTATTCGATTAGCGGCAGGAAGCGAGCGTCTGAGAATGGTTCGTAACCTTCGGGCCAACAGCTCTCGAGCCTGCACAAAAGCCGCATGTGGGAACCGCTCGAGTCCGGATTCAGGTGCTCGACATAGACACGAACGGAGCCGGGCCCACGTTGATCCCACACCTCGTGTACATAATCGGCGAGGTAGTCGGGCACGTGGCCAAGCATCTGATCGCCGTCCAGTACCTGAACTGCCAACGAATTCACTGGGTTGTCTCGATCAGGCAGCAACGAGAGCATCTGTCCGACAGCCAGACCATCGATGTGCTGCTCCGCTCCGTCGTAGTAACGAAGGCCCCGCAGGAAGAACAGTGCAGAGCCTGTCTCCCCATCTTCAAGCAGGCGCGGGGGTGCAAAGACTTCGAGGCGGTCTGTTGATTTCCAACCCTCGCTGCGGGCAAGTAGAACAAAGGGATCGTGTTCGCCTGGGTCCAGGCCCAGTGAGCCGAGATAGCTCTCGTAGTCGGGCCGGCGGCGCGACATGATTCGCACCTCAAACAACGGGAACAGCTCACGTGACTGATAGACGGTTTCGAGATTGGGAAACCCGGGCAGTGATGAAAACCGTTCGAGCTGTTTGACGTTGCTCAAGTAGCGAAACTCGAACGTTCCGGTCGCGCTATCGAGCGTGAGCCTGCCAACAGGATGAATGAGTGAGTCCGCGGCATCGCGCCAGGCGACAAAGAGGGTCTGGGTCGACACCTCGGCTGCGATCACGCTAGTCATGCTCGCACGCTACCACCGGGGGGCGACAGCAATTCCTTGCGATTCGCCAACA
>JBDNHG010000662.1:0-5557 GCA_041688925.1 Acidimicrobiales bacterium
ATTCCCTCGCCGAACAGGTGGTCGTCGCCAACAGCCAGGTTGTCGACTTGGGCTGAACCCGGCACAACGACTGACACATTGACCGCAACTACCCGCAGGCCACGGATGAAGACGTCGACGTTGAAGCCGCTGTCGCCGTAGATGTGGTCGACGCCCCGACCGCCATGGATGGTGTCGTCGCCGGAACCGCCTGCGAGATGGTCGCCGGTCTGGCTGCCGTAGATCGTGTCGTCGCCGGCACCGCCATAGGCGGTGAAGCCGACGGTTGGCAGAACGCAGCTCGCCATATCGCAAGGCCGGGCGGCGAACAGGCTGCGGCCGTCGATCATGTCGTCGCCGGCATTGGCAAACGTGTCGCCCTGGCCGAGGAACCATTCGTTGTCTTCGTTGTTGGCGTTTGGCAAGCGCAGCCCGGCGAACTGATCGAACGGCTTCGGACCGAAGTCGAACCCGTCGACAATCGCTGGGTTGCCGCTGTACCAGGCACCGTCTTGGCTGGTGTCTCCGTAGACGACCAGTGGTGAGTCGGGGCCGCCGACATTGCCGCAAGGCACAGCGCCGAGCGGGTTGCAGACGGTGATGGTGTCATCGCCGCCGCCGCCATGGACGACGGTCAGACCACCGTGGCGACCCGAGACCATGACTCGGCTTGCCGCACCAAAGATGCCAACGCCCTGGAGTTCCATGACCGTGCCGCCAGGGCCGGTGATGGCGAGGATGCGCCACGAGGTGAGCGGTGTTGCGTTGGAATCCTGGCTGCCCTGGTCGACGTAGACGAGCTGGCCGACTCGGAAGCCTTGTGCAGCCCAGGCAGGACCGGTCAAGGTGACGCCACCGGCGACTGCGGCGACGGTGAATGCTGTGACCGCACGATCCACGAGTACGTCTGGTGCGGTGACTTCCTTGACGAGGTCGGCCTGTAGCGAACCTTGTACGTCGAGCGTGTCGTTGCCTGAACCGAGCAGCACGTTGAGCACTTCGATGGTGCTCACGATGGGGTCGGTGGTGAAGATGCCTGCGGCAAAGTTGATGGTGCCAAAGGTGATGCCACCGGCGAAGATCTGCGCCTCGCCGAATGGGTTGGTGAATCCGGCGCCAAAGTCGAGGTCGGCTGCGATGCCGAAGCCTGTCAGTGCGGTCTCGGTCAGTACACCGATGTCATCGACCGTGTCGGCGGTGTTGTAGATGTCGAGCAGGTCGATCTGGCGGCTCTCGAATGGTGGCAGCTCGATCGGCAGGAAGATCACATCGAGCTCGCCCGGCAGCATGACGCCGTTTATCAGGCTGCGGTCGGCACCGGTGTCGCCGCCGTTGATAGCGACAGGGCCCTCGAGATCGCTGAGGTCGTTGGAGCCGGGTTCGCTGACTGCGCCGCCGCCAGCCACGACGACATCGTCGACCAGGTCGCCTTGGATGCTGAAGGTGTCTGAGCCCAGGTTGCCAATCAGGCGAGTGGCTACGCCAGCGGAGGTACCGAGAGTAGAGAGTTCGTCGTCGCCTTCGAGAGCGTCGATCTCAACCACTTCGATGGTGGTTGGCACGATGGTGCGGCCAGCGCCACGAACGTTGGTGGGCGATGTAGCGAGATCGTCGGCGAACTCGGTACCGAGCACGACCAGCTTGTCGAAGTCGTCATCGCCGGCGGAGATGACCAGACCGTTGATGTTGTATGCGACCTCGTCGGAGGTGCCGCCGGCGGCTGCGCCGATGATCGGTGCGGCAACACCTGCGCCATTGGTCACGATCGTGTTGCCGACCGGCGTGGTCAGGGCGAAGCCACGAGTAGTGGTCAGGTCGCTGCCGGCGCCGCCGTTGATGTTGAGCTGCGCCTTGTTCGAGTAGACGAGCGTCTCGTCGTCGCCAGCGCCGCCGTTGATCGTCATGGCTGCACTGATACCGGGGCTGAGCCAGCCGCGGGTGGTGGCGATCAGCGTTGGGAACGTGTCGGCCGGCAGGACCTTGCTGTTGGTCAAGTCGTTGCGGTTCAGGCCGAACAGTTGGCCGATCTGGAAGTCGTCTTCGCCCGCTCCCCCATTGACCGTGAACGGAATGGTCGTGTCATCGGAGAAGAACTGATCGTCGCCGGCATCGAGTTCGAGCGTGAGGCTGTCGAGACCGGTGTCGTAATTGATGCGCTGAGTCAGTGAGTTCTGGACGCCATGACCGAAGCGGAAGTCATCGGGGGTGCCATGCAGCTGAGCAACAAAGCCAGGGTTGGTGGCGGTCTCGGTGGCCGTATTCGCCGGGTTGCACGCTGCGGCGATGGTGTTGGCAGCACCGGTGTGGATGCAGGTTGTGGCTCGGGCCAGGAACACGTCCGCGGTAGCTGCACTGTCGAGGCCGTGGATGGTGGCGCCGTCGTCGGCTGATGCACCGGTATCGAGGATGTTGATGACGTAGTTGCGAGCAACGCCAACTGTTGTGTCGCTGCCGGTGGTGAAGATGTCGTAAGCGTCAGAGCCCGCATTGCCATCGAGTGTCAGCGAGTGGCTCGCAGCCGAGAAGTTGGCGGGGCCGGTGGTGACATTGGTGGACTGGAGGTAGAAGGCGACGAAGTCGTCATCGGCGTCGCCGCTGTCGACCTCGGTCTTGCTGCCAAAGAAGATGTAGCCAGGGCTCGCAACCGGATCGAGGATCGTGCCCGCATTGGTCTTGGGGCTTCCTGCGGTTGGCAGGCCAGTGGCATCGCCGAACTGGAAGTAGTCGACATCGCTGCCGCCGGTGATGGTGAAGATGTCACCGGTCGGCGGGCCGGTCGATGGGTTACACATCTGGGCGGCGCCGGCACCACTGAGCACACAGTCAGCAATCAGTCGACCTCGGAATGTCGCCTTGGCACCTGCTGCGTCTGGGTCGACGATGGAACCGTCGAGTGCGATGAGCACGCTGCCGGTTGCACCGATTTCACTATTTGAGTGGGTGGCAATGCTGTCGCCAACTCGCAGCGTGACATTGCCGTCGCCGGCCAAGACCTTGCCCTTGGCGACCGAGCGCGGAGCGCCTTCGGTGAACTGGGCGGTGCCGTCTTCGATGAGATAGAGATCCTCGTCGATGTCTGGGGATTCCCGCACAACAAGGGTGACGTCACCATTGAACGAGTGAGCGAGCAGTAGTCGCAGGTAGCCGTTGGTTTCTTCGACATTGATCATGGTGTCGGCTTCGAGAGCGACGTCGTCGCCGTCGGTTCCGAGGCCAGCGTCTGGGATTCCGATGCGTAGGTCAGCAGGATTGCTGTAGAAGTCCTGGCAGCTCGGGTCCGTGCAGTCGAACGGCGAGTTCCGTAACGAGTCGATCTCGAGATCGTTGCCGACCCCGCCGATACCGCCACCGACGGCCTTGAGTGCGATCGACTGACCCTCGATGTTGTTCAGGTCGTTGCTGTTGCCGTCGAGGATGCTGCCGCTCGAGGTGAGCAGCGAGACATCGGCGGTGGTGAAGATCTGATCAATATTCAGGTCGCCCGCAACCTCGTGCAAGAAGATGCCGAGTGTGGTCGTTGCGGCAGTGTCTATGGCCTTGACGAGGCCGGTGGGACCACTGTCAATTTCGAGGAAGCCGCCAGCGATGCCGGTGATGCGCATCGGTGTACCGATGCCGCCTGCTCCCCCGGCAGTGCCAGCGGTCATGGTGATGTTGTTACCAATCACGTCGACGGTTGGCTCGAAGTTGGCATCGGTTATCGCTGCCGGCGAGTTCAGCACCACGTCGCCCGCAGAGCTGGAGATCTGACCGACATTCAGGTTGCCAGCGGTCTCGGTGACCGTCACATCGCCATTGGTCGAGAAGTACACCTGGGCAACATCGGGTGTGCCGGCCGGGATCTGGTCGTCGTTCTCGACTGGTGGGTTGAACAGCGTCGAGTCGCCGTCGATGGTGGCGACGAAGCTGATCGTGGTCGTCGCCGTCGCCGTGCACGGCTGTTCGGCGGTGGCGGTATGGCAGACATGGATGTTGTCGCCGGCGATGAGGCTGGTGAACGTATAGGCGCTGTTGATGGGGTCACGTTGGGTGTTGCCGAATGCAACAAGAATCGGACTGCTGGCCAGCGGCCCGCCGTCGGGGCGGAAGTGTGAGTTGTAGTCGCCGCTTTGATCCATGCCGCCTATGAGCACCCCTGGGTTGTCGGGATCGCGACGCTGAACTTCGACACCAACCATGACGGTGGCGGGATCTTCGCCCTCGAGGCTGTCGTTGATGAACAGGTCGATGTCGTTACCCGCCACGATTGCGCCGATCGAAACGCCGAAGGCGGCTGCGCCGACATTGGTGCGGCGATGCGCCGTCATGTCCATGACCACGTCGTCGGTCGCATTCGCAGTGATCGAGAAGTCGAAGTAGGCGTTGTTCTCGTCACGGAATCGAATCAGTTCGACGGCGATGGGAACCCGAGCGCCCGTGTCGGCGCGGCGGCCGATCGACCCGCTCAACGAAACGATGTCAAGGGTGTTGGTGCGAATGGTCTCGACGTCGGTGTCGTTGGCCTGCGTGTCGAAGTCGGTACCGAGCGGCCCGGTGCTTTCGATGCCGAGGCCACAGTTGTTCGCGCCTGGGGTACATCCGGCAGGCGAGCGGCTGCCACGGTCGGCGAAGATGCTGCCTCGCTCGTTGAGGATGGTGGTCGCACCGATCGGATTCTCGATGTCGCCATCGAGAACGATGTCGGCGCCAGCGAATGCTGCCCCGAGCGTCTTGATGTTGACTGCAGTCTTCGGGAAGCTCTGATCGATCGAGAACTCGAAGGTAGTCAGGCTGTTCTCGTTGCCAAGCGTGACATCGTTGGCCGGGTTGTTTACCGGACCAGGAATGGTATCGACGATGACTTCGATGATTGGACGCACGTCGGTGGCGAGCACATTGATGTCATTGACGACGAGCTTGCGATTGGACGAGTTGGTGATGTTCACCGAATCCCACGTGGCCTGGATGTGGAATATGGCCGAGTTGCCGGCAATGGTGCCCGAGGGCAGATCGGCCATGGGGTTGGTGCGGAATTCGGCGCGTCCGGTGTTCTCGTCGTAGAACAGATCGCCGACGACGATCCACTGCCCATCGCTAATCGTGTCGCCGACATTGAGCAAGGCGCCGAACGTGTTCGTGGTCGGGTTGTATGCCTTGACCAGCACGTTTGGTGTCTTGGCGACAATCGTGCCGGCCGAGTTCACGGTGAGAACCGGGTTGGGTTCGCCCGTCATGTACACATCTGACTCGAAGAAGATCGACCGATTGCGGTTGGTTGAGCCGCGCTCAACTTCGGAACCGCCGTCGAACGCACCCTTGCGATTGTCGGCGATGCGGTTCGTGCTGATGCTGGTCTGAGCGGTATCAACGAGCAGATCATTGGTGCGAATGATGGTGTTGTTCAGTGCATTGACTTCGGATGATGAGTCGTACTGGATGACCGCGTAGGCATCGGTGTCACCGCCAGCACAGGAGCACTTGGCGTAGGCGTCGGCGATGAAGTCGGCGCGGATGACTCGTGAACCCAGCACGACGGTGTCACCGATCAGCTCGGCGCCGTTCTCGAGACGCACGTCGTTGCGGCCCGAATAGAGGACCC
>JBDNHG010000663.1:0-6097 GCA_041688925.1 Acidimicrobiales bacterium
AATCTTGTTCGGCATCGAATAACGCAGGAACGCTATCGATCGCCGATCGAAATTGGCAGTCGCGACAACTACGTCGGCTAAAGTGAGTCGTTCGAAATAGCCGGCTCGCGATGTTTGGTCGTCGACCGCTGCTTTCGCTGACTCGAGCCGCATGCGCAGCGTCGTGGGCATCTCGCTCGAGGGCGCAATCCTCAACTGCACACTGACGCCGCGGCGGCGAAGCAGCTCGACTGCGGCGGCGAGTTCGACGAGCGACGAGGCAGTTTGGTCCTCGGCGATCGACCCTGAATAGAAGACCACCTTCTCCTGTTCGTCGTTGCGTTCCCGCACAAAGGTTTGGGGGGCGTGATCGGTGCCTGCATGCACGACATCGAACGGCACGCCATACCGCTGGGCGAACGCGTCGGCCATCGGCTCTGAGATTGCCAACCGAGCGCTCGATTTCACGAGCACTCGCCGCAGGACTGCATCGAGAGGCTTGCTCAGACGAAGACCGCCGACGCGTCGCGACTCGGGCCAGTCATCCATGATGTGGGTGACCATCGGATACCGCCGCCACAGCAGTGGCACGAGTTCGAGCGCGATCGGCCATCCGGCACTGCGGAAGTAGATGACATCAGGCTTCGTCTTGCGGACGAACGCGGAGAGTCGGCGAATCTGAGCAGCAACCCGAAGCGGGTTCCGGGTACCGGCAAGATCGAGGTACAACGATTCGACCGTCTGGCTCTGCGGGTCGCTTCCGGGCCGAGTAATTGTGATCTGTTTCAGCGATTCCGTCGGCCATTGGGCGAAGAGATCAGCCATCAACCGACTGGTCGCCCACGACCCCTGCAAAGGAGTGGCGCTGACAACAAGCACCCTGGGATGGGTCATTTCGCGCGCCGCACCATGTGCTTGAGCGTGCTGATCATCGCCCGGTCCCACGGCGGGCGTAGCAACGAACGCGCCGTCTTGGTGTTTCGGTTGTAGCCGTCGAAGAGTTGTTGGGCGCGGGCCGCGATCTGTTTGCTCGCCTGGTCAGCGGCGGTGTGAGCGGTCAGCCCTGGTTGTCCGGTCAGTTCCCAATCTGCTTGGAGCAGCGCCCATGACCAAGAGACAAAACCGAAGTGGCGTTGCGCAACGTCGATCGCCTCCTGAATGCTGTCGCCTCGCATCGACTGCGTCTTCGAATCCGCATGAATCACGGCAAGTGCCAGGTCTTCGTCGAGAAACGCGAACTTGGCACCACGAGTGACGAGGCGGATCCACAAGTCGTAGTCCATCGCGAAGTGCAGGTTGGGGTCGAGGCCGCCAACGAGTGCCAATGCTCGTTTATGCAAGAAGACCGCCGGCTGCAGCAGTCCAACACCGGTCTTGAGTCGCCACGGCAGCTGCGCCGGATCATCGAAGATGAAGGCATCTCCACGGCTGCCACCGTCGGGGCTGACGTACCGACCGCGCCCGTACACGACATCGGGTGGATCGGCAGCGTCGAAACGCTGCGCGACACGCGCGAACACCTGGGCGTCGACATAGCGGTCGTCTGCGTTGAGCCATGCAACGACATCCCCTCGAGCCTGGGTGAATCCTCTCGTGACGGCATCAGCCTGGCCCGAGTCGGCTTCGGCGACGAGCGTTACCGACTCTGCGTCGGCAGCAATCGTTCTGCTGCCATCAGTTGATCCGGGATCGAAGACAAGGTGCTCGATGGCCTGGTGCGTCTGTTCGCTGACCGACCTGATGGCCTCGGGCAGAAAAGCTGCCTGATCGAGGCACGGCGTGACGACCGAGAATGACAGACTCAACGGCGGCGATGCTCGTACACCGCTTCGGCCAACTCGAAGTCTGACTCGTTGTCGATGTCGATCGTTTCAAGCGGGTCGGTCATGACGAACGCCATCGTCTGGTCGGTGACTCGGTGACCACAGCGGGCCAACGCCTCGGTTTCGACGATGTAGATGTTGGAGTTTTCTTCGTAGACGACCGGAAGGTCTTGCGTGGGCAAGAGCTGCGTCGGGTCGTGGTTGATCGGTCGCAGGTCATCCCAGTACAGGCGGGTCTGCATCGCGGTGACACTGAACAGGCTGGTGGTGGTCGGGTCACCTCGAAATGTTCGAATCGCCTCGTCGATCGACGATGAGCGCAGCAGAGGACTCGTTGCGTGCGTTTGCAGAATCACGTCGACACCGGTGACCTGGCAGGCGTTGAGAATCAAACTGTTCATGGGCACATCGTCGCCACAGAGTTCGGCGGGCCGACGTATCAGTTCGATCAGCGGAAACGCATCTCGCGCCGAATCGAGAATCTCATCGCTGTCAGAGTCGAGAACGACACGCGAGACAAGCTCAGCCTCGCTGAGTGTCTTCAGGATCTGGTGAAATAGCGGACGGCCGCCAAAGTCGCGCATGTTCTTGCGAGGAACCCGAGACGAATGGCCCTTGGCAGCAACAAAAGCGGTGATGGGCTGAACCGACATCTACGCTTCCCCGCTCACATAGGCAGAAACATCGAGGCTCTCATTTGTTCGGACCCACTCGGCCTTGATGCTCGAATTCTGGGCTGCGGCTCGCATCGGTCGCAAGTCAGGCAGCGAGACCGACCAGTTGTACAGCTGCTCATCAGAGTTGGCGGCGTAACGGGTCTTGAAGGTGACATCGGCTCCAATACTCGGCGCCACCTGCCACTCGAGCGGTAGCTGATCGACCGTGTCCAAATATGCCTGCACTCGAGACATCTGTTTTGCCGCATGCGGCACCTCGTGGTCGTCGTAGAGATAGAGGTCGATGGCATGGAACATCACCCCGCCGGGTTTGAGCACCCGACACGAGTCTGCGAAGAAGGGAAGAAGCACATTTCCCGGTACGGGTTCGACGACCGAAATCGAGAAGACATAGTCGAAGTGGCCGTCGGGAAGGTCAGGCGCAAAGTCGCCCAAGAGCACCGGCACAATCTTGTAGCTCGTGCCTTTGGGAATATTGACCGGGCCGTTCCCGCTGCCCTTGAAGTCGTCGGCATTCCAGCACTCGTTGCCGTTCGCTGCCATGACCTCGAGAACCCGAGACTCACCGCCGCCAATTTCCAAGATCCGAGCCCCAGAGACCTCTCGCAATCGGTCGAGCGCATAGCCGTCTTGCGCATTCTTCAGGTTTCGGACCGCTGACTTCACGAGTCCCAAGTCCATGTAGGACCAGTAGTCGTCCTTTGAAATGATGTCAAACACCGCGTCAGGCTAGTTCGGTGGCGGCTCTGAAATGTTCGTCATGTGCGGTTGGCGCTGCTGGTCCTCCTACTATTCATGGGCCAGGAGGATCCATGTCGCCCACCGTTTCCATCGTGATCCGAGCATTGAACGAAGCGTCGCACATCGGTCGACTGCTTGCCTCGATCGCTGCCCAGAGTGTCACGGCCGACGAGGTCATCCTGGTCGATTCGGGCTCGGTCGATCGAACGGTCGAGATTGCCGAGCAGTTCGAGTGCAAGGTTCTGCACATGCCGCCGCGAGAGTTCACGTTCGGCCGGTCGCTCAATTGGGGGTGCGCCGCAGCCAAAGGTGATGTCTTGGTCTTCGTCTCTGCCCACGTCTATCCGCTGCAACCCGACTGGCTGGCCAGACTGATCGAACCATTCGATGACGAACAGGTAGGCATCAGCTACGGGGGCCAGACCGGTGACTATCGCAGCAACTTCGCGGAGATTCAGCTACTCAAGCGCTGGTTCCCCGACACCGGCACGCTGAACCAGCAAGACCCATTCTGCAACAACGCAAACTGCGCAATACGGCGCTCGTTGTGGGAAGACAACCCCTATGACGAGTCATTGCCGGGTCTCGAAGACCTGGCGTTTGCGCGCGAAGTTCGGGCTCTTGGCCATCACATTGCGTATGTGCCCGAGGCGCGAATTGCCCACGTTCACGAGGAGGGCCTACGCCAGACGCTGAACCGGTATCGACGTGAGGCCATGGCGTACAACTACATCTTCGGCGGCACCGATATCACGTTCCCGAAGGCCATCCGGTTGGCGATAACCAATATCGGCACCGACACCACGGCGGCAGTCCGCCAGCGCGAGTTCGATCAGGTGTTGCCGGCGGCTGCCTTTCGAATCGCGCAATTCTCCGGTGCCTACCTGGGCCATCGCACGGCAAAAGAGTCGACCAACCAAGTCGTGCGACGGATGTACTACCCACGGGGCTGAGCCACCAGGCGTCCGCAGCGGTCCAATCAATCAGCTTCCACTGAGGCGATCCATACGTTCGTCGAGGCGCTCGATCGAACGGCGAAGTTCGTCGTGGACCTCCCCGACACCGGACCGCGCAGTATCGGCCGCAATTCGGGCGCCTTTGACGCGCTCGTTCAGCGCGTTCGACTGTGCATACTGGCGCTCGTCGATCTTGGCCAATTTGTACGGCAGATAGAGACCGAGCAACCCAATGCCTGCAATACCAAACAACCAGCCGAAGTCGAACCCGACAAGGCCGACGGCGATCAAGACGAGTGCAGCAGCGAGAACGAGGCCTGTCGGCGCCAGGTAGAACTTGACGAGTCGCTTTGCGAGAGCGATCGGGTTTGCTGGTAAAGACGCCATAGATGTGAAGTCCACCTCGGTGGTTGGTGAAGGAAGGCCGGCGCGCTCGGCTGCGCCCGCGATCAGTGGGATTGCGCTCGGCGAGTCAGGAAATTCGTCGGGGAATGTGGCGACGCCGCGTTCCACAACCGGCTTGTCGATTCGTTCGCGTATGTCGACACCGCGTGCCTTGGCGTGGCCAACTAGGGCATCGGCGGCTTCATCGGAACGTACTGCCAAAAAGTTCCCCCAGGCCGCCGACGAAATCGACTCAGGTTCGTATCGTCGCAGCGTCAGAAAGTCATGGCTGATGCCGTACCGGATGATCGGGTGCCATTCCGAAACCAGGACCTGGTACCCCTTGTCGACGAGGAACTCAGCGAGATCGTCGCTGGTATACCCGAGATCGACCGTTTTGTTGTCTTCGAACTCGCACTCGATTGCATCGGGAGCATCGGAGTCCCACGGGAATGACTTGAGAACAAACAGGTCATGGCCCTCGGTATCGATCTTCAAGTAGTCCACATGACCAAGCGCGTGGCGGTCCAGGTACGTCGACAGACGCACTGTCTCGACCTGAGCAATTCGTTCGTGCGAATCGAGGAATGGTGAAAGGCCGCTGACACCGGTGCTTTCGGATGAAGCGAAGAAGTCCACGATCTCGCCGTCGACCTCGGCGATCGCTTCTTCGTTGATGTGCAACGACCAGGCCGGGTCGACGTTCTGTTTCAGGATCTTGCGGTTGTTGGGGTCGGGCTCAAACGCGTGCACGACCCAGTGCGATTCACAGAACTGGCGGATCGAGCCACCATGATGAGCGCCGACATCGACGAGCAGGCCGCCGGTCGGGTGGACTTCGGCGAGATGTCGAAAGAAGAGGTCGCTCTCATCGAAGTGTGCAATACCTCGTTCGAACGGGCCGAGCACCACTGCCCGCTCCGAAGGTCTACGTTCCATCAGTGCGAGAGTGTACCGATCGACCGGCACGGGGCTCGGGATTGAAGCCGGTCATGCCCACGGTGACCACGAGTGGACTGGCAGCCGCTGGCACCCGGGCCTGGCGCGATACGGTACCGGGGCTGAGTTTTTCTATCTGGTCCGAGGCATACGCAGAACCATGTTGACCGTGTCGATAGTCACCCCGAGCTTCAACCAAGCTCCGTTTCTCCCTGCTTGCGTCGACTCGGTGGCGAACCAGTCACATCGACCGCTTGAGCACCTGATCTTTGATCCGGGCTCGACCGACGGCAGTCGCGAAATCGCCGAGGCGGCCGCATCGGTCACGCTGTTCGCAGAGCCTGACAGCGGCCAGGCCGACGCCATCGCCAAGGGAATGAGAGCCGCCCGTGGCGACATCATTGGCTGGCTGAACTCCGATGACATCTATGCATCGACCGATGTCTTCGAGCAGGTGGTCGCGCGGTTCGAAGCCAGCGACCGCCCCGACATTGTCTACGGCCGTGGCACCTACATCGACGCAGCCGGCGACCATATTCGCGATGCCTACACGAACGAGAATCCTGAAACGCTCGGCACTCGTCTGCACTACGAAGTC
>JBDNHG010000664.1:0-4528 GCA_041688925.1 Acidimicrobiales bacterium
CGTTCGACCCGATCAACTGGGGCACTCGGTGCGCATCATGTCGCAGCGGCATTCCGCTCAGCGACGAAGGCATCCGCATCTGCCGATTGATCCTCAGTGGTGGCTTGGCCGCTGCGCTCAAACTTCCCGAGAGTCCAGTGCTGGCCGATGTCAACCACCTGGCCACCACCATGTTCGAACATCAAACCGAACGCCGCCTCAAAAGCATCTCCACCATCTGAGATCGCATCGAATTGTCCTGGCGCCAGGCGCATGGACAATTCGTCGGCACTGTTGTTCGCTTCGTCGCACAAACGTCTCAGGTATCGCGAACTGCGGTGAGTACCCTCTGTCCCCATGTCTGAGAACGTGACGTCGCTGGTCGAAGGCGATTTGATGGAGAAGATCGTCAATCTGTCGAAACGCCGTGGTTTGGTGTTTCAGTCGGCTGAGATCTACGGCGGAAGCCGCTCCACCTATGACTACGGCCCGGTCGGCGTTTTGCTGCTGCGCAACGTCAAGGATCAGTGGTGGCGCACGATGGTGCAGCTGCGCCACGATGTCGTCGGGCTCGACGCCGCAATCATCGGCCCACCAGCAGTCTTCGAAGCGTCAGGCCACCTGGCCAACTTCAGCGACCCGCTGGTCGAATGCCGCGAATGCAACGAACGCTTCCGTGTCGACCAGCTCGAGAATCCCGACGTCTGCCCGAGCTGCAAGAGCGAGAACTCGTTCACCGAGGCCCGCGAATTCAACTTGATGTTCAAGACCCATGCCGGCCCAGTCGAAGGTTCGGGCAACGAGGTTTATCTGCGCCCCGAAACAGCACAGGGAATGTTCACGAACTTCATGAACGTGCAGCAGACCACTCGCAAAAAGCCGCCATTCGGAATCGCCCAAATCGGCAAGAGCTTCCGCAACGAGATCACGCCCCGCAACTTTGTCTTCCGAACTCGTGAGTTCGAACAGATGGAGATGGAGTTCTTCGTGCCGCCCGATGAGGCGCCGCAGTGGTATGACTATTGGCGCAATGAGCGGTACCAGTGGTACATCGACCTGGGCATCCCCGAGTCAATGCTGATTATGCGTGACCACGACGAAGACGAACTGTCGCACTATTCGACGGGCACCGCCGACGTCGAGTTCAAGTTCCCCTGGGGCTGGGGTGAGCTCGAAGGCATCGCCAATCGTGGCGACTTCGACCTGTCGCAGCACGCAAAGCACAGCGGCTCTCGCATCGAATACGTCGATTCGGGCAGCGGCGAGCGGTACGTGCCGCACGTGATCGAGCCAGCGGCGGGCGCGACCCGGGCAATGATGGCCTTCCTGATCGCGGCCTATCACGAAGAAATGGTCAACGACGAGGTGCGCACGGTGTTGCGCCTTGATCCACGACTCGCTCCCTATCAGGTCGCGGTGCTGCCGCTGTCGAAGAAAGAGGAACTGATCGCGCCCTGCGAGAAGATCTTGGCGATGCTTCAGCCGCACTACATGGTCGACTACGACATCACCCAGGCAATCGGCAAGCGGTACCGGCGGCAAGATGAGATCGGCACGCCGCTCTGCATCACCGTCGACTTCGACACGCTCGACGACAACGCTGTTACGGTGCGCGACCGCGACACGATGGAACAGGTTCGTGTGCCGATCGACGGTCTGATCGATCTGCTCGCTGATCGGCTACCTCTGTAGCCGACAACACAATATGTCTGGGGGGACACTATGGCTACGGGTGATTCGCCAGGCGAGTCGTTGAGCATCGAGGACGTGGTTGCTGCTGTCGCGGCCGGCCGCATCAGCGAACGCGACGCCGTAGTGGCGATTTCACCAATGGCTGTCGAGGCAGCGCTTCACGCGCAGTTCGATGGCGGCGGCATGGCTATAGCGACAGGCATCGGGGCGTCGCCAGGCGCCGCTGTTGGCCAGGTGTACTTCGACGTCGAGGCATGTCTCGATGCCGCCGACCGCGGTGAGCTGGTCATTCTGGCGGCCGATGCGACCTCGCCGGCCGACGAGATCGCTATGCGTTTGGCCGAAGGCATCATCACCGCAAAAGGTGGCATTGCCAGCCACGCTGCCGTCGTGGCGCGTGGCTGGGGCATTCCGGCGGTCTGCGGAGCCGACATGATCACCTTCAGCGCTGGCCTGATGCATATAGGCGACGAACACGATGGTGGCCCAACCGTGGCAGCCGGCGACACGATTTCGATCGACGGTGCGACGGGTGAGATTCTCCTGGGCGATCTCGGTGCCGGCGGTGGGGGAGGCAGCGACGCACTCGACACGCTGCTCGGGTGGGCCGACGATCTGCGGGCCGGCCGCGTCGGCATCCGCGCCAACGCAGACAGCGGCGCTGACGCAGCGCACGCCCGACATCTCGGCGCCGAAGGCGTTGGTCTGTGTCGTACCGAGCACATGTTCCTCGGCGATCGGTTGCCGCTTGTGCAGAACGTGATCCTGGCGGCAAACGACGCGGCAGCAGCGACAGCGTTACAAGCGCTTGGTGAGATGCAACGGACCGATTTCATTGATCTCCTCGAGGCCATGGATGGGCTGCCAGTGACGATCCGGCTGCTCGACCCACCGCTGCACGAATTCTTGCCTGACGCAACCGAACTGGCGGTCGCCGAGGCCACCGGCAATCTTGGTCCCGAAGACGCCATGCTGGCCGCAGCAGTGCACCAATGGTGCGAGCAAAACCCGATGCTCGGCACGCGGGGTGTGCGACTGGCGATCGTGCGCGATGGCCTGTACCGCATGCAGGTGAAGTCGTTGCTGGCCGCAATCGGCGAACGCACCGATGCCGGAGGCACCCCCATCGTCGGAATCATGATTCCGCTCGTCTCCGACGTGGCTGAGCTGCGCATGGTCAAAACGTGGATCGCCGAAGAGATCGCAGCAGTCGAACCCACACGACTCGGTCAGATCGAGATCGGCACGATGATCGAAACGCCGCGAGCTGCGCTCACATCGGCACAGATCGCGCCCCATGCCGACTTCTTCTCGTTTGGCACCAATGATCTGACCCAGCTCACCTGGGGGTTCAGTCGAGACGACGTCGAGGCTCGGGTGATCAGCCGCTACCTCGACCTTGGCCTGATCGAGGCGAATCCGTTCGAACGGCTCGATCGCATCGGTGTGGGCGCGCTGGTGAAGAGCGCAATAGCGGCAGGACGTGTCGCCAACCCCGAACTCGAAATCGGTGTGTGTGGCGAACACGGCGGTGATCCGAGCTCGATCGAGTTCTTCGTCGGCGCCGGAGTCGACTATGTCTCATGCAGCCCCTACCGTGTTCCAGTAGCCAGGCTTGCCCTGGCCCAGGCAATACTCGGCTTGGCCGAATTCGCCTGAACACAATCGCATCAAAACAATCGCATCAACACGATCGCATCAACGCACTGGGCAAGTGACACCCGATGATCATCCGTCGAGCACCAAGCGGCGAACTCCAACTCATCATCACGACCAGTCGTGGGCGCGACCCTGGCGCTGGCTACGGGCGCACCGCATAAACCGTGGGAATCAACGACGAAGACATCATCCGGGTTCGCGAAGCGACCGACCTCGCCGATCTCATTGGGTCGCACCTGCAACTCAAACGCGTCGGCCGACGCAGTGTCGGCCTCTGCCCGTTCCACAATGAAAAGACCCCGTCCTTCAACGTGAACGCCGAACTGGGCTTCTACAAGTGTTTTGGGTGCGGCAAGAGTGGCGATGCCATCACCTTCGTGCGCGAAATCGAACACCTCGATTTTGTTGGTGCGGTCGAAATGTTGGCGAACAAGGCTGGTATCCAGCTGCGGTATACCAACGAGAACGAGGGCGTAAATCGCAAAAAGCGCAGCGAACTGACCGACGCGATAGAGAAGGCTGTCGACTGGTATCACGAGAGACTTTTGTCGGCACCTGACGCCGCCCATGCTCGTGGCTATTTGCGATCCCGGGGTTTGACAGGCGAGCAGGTTCGCAAATACAAGGTGGGTTGGGCGCCCGATGAATGGGACCAGCTCTACCGTTCAATCAAGGTGAAGCAAGAGACGTTCGTGGCCTGTGGGCTCGGTTTTGTGAACAAGGCGAATCGGGTACAAGATCACTTCCGGGCTCGAGTGTTGTTTCCAATCCATGATGTCAATGGCGTCGCGGTCGGGTTCGGCGGCCGGGTCATGCCTGATGGCGAGGGGCCGAAGTACAAGAACTCGTTCGACTCCGCGATCTACAACAAGAGCCGGCTGCTCTATGGGCTGCACCTCGCCAAAGATGAGATCGTCCGGATGGACGAATCAATCGTGTGTGAGGGGTACACCGACGTGGTCGGGTTCGCCGATGTCGGCATCGATCGAGCGGTCGCAACGTGTGGCACCTCACTGACCGAAGATCACATCCGCATGCTCAAACGATTTGGGCGCCGCATCGTGTTGGCATTCGATGCCGATGCTGCGGGGCAGGCGGCTGCCGAACGGATCTACGAGTGGGAACGAGCGCTCGAAGTTGATGTATCGGTTGCCAAATTGCCCGATGGCGTCGATCCCGCCGACCTCGCGGCAGAAGA
>JBDNHG010000665.1:0-5554 GCA_041688925.1 Acidimicrobiales bacterium
AACAGAAGTCCGCCTTTGGGCTCGTTCCTCGCCCAAACGCTGTCCGAGCTGAATCCTCAACGGTCCCGGAGACGGCCGCCCTAGCGGGGTTGTTTGGTGCTGGCGCAGCGGGCCAACATCGGCCGATCGGCGAGGTCGCCGGCAGATTGTGCCGCATCGCACGTCTGGCAGATCTTGGCTAAATCGCGGGCCAGACACTTGAGCACCAAGTCGGTGTCGTTGAGTTCGCTCTCGACATCGCTGAGCCAGGTCATGTTGGGCCGATTCGCCATGTCAACGCTCGATGCCGGACGTCCGTCTGCGGGCACTTGTTCCGCTTCTGGGGCCGCAACCTGGGGATCGGTTTCGTTCACTCACTGACCCTATCCACGCAATGTGTCACTAAACCGGACCACACCCGCCAAAGTGCCCGCTACGCTCGATTCGCCTCCGTGGCGCAGTCTGGTTAGCGCAGTGGACTTTTAATCCATTGGTCGTGGGTTCGAATCCCACCGGGGGTACACGACTAACAATCCTGGGTGGCTTCGGCCCCCGGGATTGGTGCATTTTGTCCCACTAGGGCCGCAAGACGCCAAGCTGATCTGCAAGCTGCGGGTTCCGATACGCGTTCATGAGGGGTACAAAATCGAGACCGCGTCCCTCATACGCGGATGATGTCCAGTCCGGGTAGTTTCGGAAAGTCATCATCTTGGGTCACGACAGGGACCCCGAGGCTCATCGCCGTGGCGGCGATCCAAGAATCGTTTACAGGCATGCGCATCGACCGGTCGCTGAGCATGATTCTTAGCGCCGCCCATCGCTCGGCGACAGCGTCATCCACCGGCAATGGTTCAAGTTGCAGAGCTGCAGTGAGCGTGTTGAGTCTGCGGGCTCGCACCTCGGTGTCCGAGGCTGCAAGAACGCCAGCCCGCAGTTCAGCAATCGTGATGATTGACACAGAAAGCTCATCAGGCATTGCCGCCTCATCGATCGGCCGACCTGTTTCGTTCGCTATGAACAGCGATGTGTCAGCCAAGCCTCTCGTCACGAGAGATTGAGGTCGTCAGTCGACTCGCCCCCGAGGAGATCATCGAGTTCTTGTCGAAGCCCAGCGTCAGCCTGCGTCGGTGCGATCATTGACATGAATGCAGTTCGGCTCAGCCATCGCCGACGAGCTGATCTGGGAACCAACGTTGCGACGGCCACCCCACTCACGGTGATCGTTAGATGTTCCCCGGCCGCCACTCGATCAAGAAGTTGTCTCGTGTTGTTGCGCAACTCACGCGAAGCGATGTCAGCCATGCGACGATTGTAGCAAAGATGCGACAGCCGCAAACTGGAAGGTGTTTCGTGTCCGTCAGGGCCTCAGGGCGCGGCTGAGCCAGGGCTCGGGTTCGCGACTCAATCTGACGTCGAGCCGCCCAGACGTGAATCTTTGCCGATGCCCAGCGGTGCACTCTTGCCGCCAGCTCGCGCCTTGGACACTACGTCGCGCAGCGTAAATGGCGCTGCGAGCTCTTCGGCCGTCGAGTTCGGGCTCAGTTCACCGACGCGAACGTACTCGCCACGATCGGCTGCAAGCCGGAAGTCGACGAGCGCTCCGGCCGCTTCACCCGAGCGTCCCCCGGCGCCGAATCCGTGGCCTTCGTTGGTCTGGCCATAGGTGGCTGCCTGGAAGCCCATGCGGTGGAGCAGCTTTGTGCTGGCTCGCTCGAGCACGTCGGGACGCACCGAGAGCATCCAATTCTCTTGCTGACGCAACCATGCGATCTGCATGCCGTTCAACATCACGATGCGCGGCGTGTCGGTGCGGTTGATGCCGGTGCTGTGGAGAAGCCGGCCGTCGGTCAACACCATCGTGCCGGCTTCAGCGTCCAGGTTGATCGCGGGTGGAAGCACACCAACAGGCTCGCCCGCACGGGCAGCGTCAGCGAGCACGCGATGACTCCCTGGAATGAGGAGCGTGCCGCCGTTGCTCTCATCGACGGCGGTGATTGGCGTCAACAGGTTCACCGTCAAGGGGCGGAGCGACTCTGGTGCGATGCCCTGGTCCTGATGCAAAGCCTGGGGCACCCCGCCACGAAGGGAGATCGCCGCAATCAGTGACGTGCAGATCCAGTCCGGGCCGAGGGCCTCGTCAATGAGTTGCTCGACCAGCGGGCCGCCTTGTACGACGCTCGGATCCTGCTCGATGAGGGCCTCGAAACAGCGGCCCTTGTTGACGCAGCAATTGATGTTCTGTCCGCTCTGCGTCTTCTGTGCGATGCCGGCGAGACGTTCGCCCTCGGCCTGCTCGAGCACGCGTTCACGAATGATCGCGACCTGGTCGGGGGCGATCGCACCCTCGACCTTGCAGTAACCCCACGTGACGAAATCGTGCCGCAGTCGATCGATGTCTCGTGTGGCGACCGGGAGGTCTACGTCTTTCCAGTGCGGGTGCTTGGCTCCGGTTGTGGTGTCGTAGTACGAGCCGGGCCGGTATTCCCATTGACCCCATTCGGCGCTGCGCTTGGGAGGCACAAAGTAGATCTCGGGGTTATTGGCGAGCACGGAGGCCATCGGCTCGTTCGACGTCACCTCAGCGTGGTACATGCGAGACTCGGGCGCCGAACGGGCCAGCACGTTCTCGGAATCGAACTCGGGCGGCACCGCCCCAGATCTCGTCGCGACATCGGATTGCAGCAGTTCACTACTCATTGACTCAACCTAGAGCACGAGCCATAAGGCGCACTAGTTCTGCCACCGTCAGGTCGGGTGTCGTCCGTCGTGAGCTAGAGCACTCTGGCGTAGCGATCGGCAACCCTCGCTCGGATCGCGGCCGCCGCTCCAACCGGTACCGACCCAGTGTCAGGCGATCACGCCGTCGGTGCGAAGGGTCGCCAGCTCGTCGGCCGATACTGCCAGAAGCTCGGTCAAGACCTCGTTGGTGTGCTCGCCGAACAATGGAGCATGCCGGCTGTGGGCCGAGGCAGTTTTTGAGAACAAGGCCGGCGAGCGCACCGAACGGATTCTGCCGGCCGTTGGATGCATGCTCTCTTCGACGATGCCCCGGTGTTGCACCTGGGGATCGACGATCATTTCCTCTCGGGTGTTCACCGGCGCTGTTGGAACGTCGGCCTCGTCCATGAGCTTCACCAACGCAGCCGTGGTGAAGTTCACCGTGTCGCTCACGAGTTTCTCGTTGATTTCGTCGCCGTGCATGGTGCGACCCTGCAGCGTCGCAAACCGAGCGTCCGATGCCAAGTCGGGCCGCTTGAGCGCCGCACACATAGACAGCCACTGTGCATCGGTGCCCAGCGGGTAAATCATGGCCCAACCGTCAGCCGTGGGAAACAAGTTGCAGATCGACGACAAGTCTGGCGTGTTGGTCTCGTGGTCCATATACGTGTGGTTCCACATAGCGTCAGGCCAGAGGAAGTGGATGCTCGCGTCGAGCATGGCAATCTCAATGTGTTGACCACCATGGCCTAAGGACCGGGCGACCAGAGCAGCGCATACCGCTTGCGAGACGTTCAACGAAGTCAACTTGTCGCACACGATGGTTGCCATCAGACGCGGCACACCGCGGTCGTTCATTTGGACCGTCGGATACCCAGCTATCGACTGCACAACGGCGTCGAACGCCGGACGGTGCGCGTATGGCCCGTCACTCCCGAAGCCGCTGATCGAGCACATTATGAGATCCGGATTGATGGCATGCAGGACATCCCATCCGAGGCCCAGACGTTCCATCGCTCCGGGGCGGAAATTCTGAACCACCACATCAGCGTCGCGGATGAGATCCAGCGCGAGGTCCTTACCCCGCTGGTCTTTGAGGTTGAGCGTGATCGACCGCTTGTTGCGGTTCATCGCAGCCCAGCATGCGCTTACGCCTTGTGCCGAGTCGACCAATGCTCCCGACCCACGAATAAGGTCTGGCGAATGTGCCTGCTCGACGACGATGACATCGGCGCCCTGGTCGGCCAGGATCGACGTGGCAAACGGTCCAGAGACCACCGCCGACAGATCGATGACACGGATCCCCGTGAGAGGACCGCCCGCTGGCGCTCCAGCCTGCTCTGACACATCGACATCTGTAATAGCCACGGTCGCCGAGCGTAGTTTGGGGTACCGGATCGGCGTTTATGCGAGCGAGCAATGCGTCTCTGGTTACCGGCCATCGGCGCTGCGCCACGGGCGTCGCCAACACACTCGCAACGCCAGGTGACACCGCTCGGGTCGCTGCCAGACGACGCCCATCCCCGCGCCACGTTGGTGGCGGTCCCTCACCATTGCTTACGTATCCGGCGCCGTAGCGGTCAGTACGAACCCTCGTATCTTGCTGTCGAGATTCGTAGCGCCGAAACGTTCGGTCAGGCGTCTCGTCGCATGTTTTGTTGCCTCGTCGAGCCGAGTCATGTCGCGTTGCTCGATTTCATTCCGCAACGGAGTTCCCTGGCAGTACGCGATTGCGGGCAGTTCCGCAGTGCTCGCGCTACACCGATATTCAAGAGCCTCAACCATGACCTGATCGGAAAACCCGGCCGCAGAAAGGTCAGCCCGAATCGTCACTTCGTCGTGGTGGCCATGCGGGGTCCGCGCCAGGAACAGCGGCGGGTCGTCAGGGAATAGCTCACCAACCGCCTCGGTGACGACGGCCGCGAATTCATTGTTGGCGATCTCATCCCAAACGCTGAAGATGAATGTGCCTCCGGCCCGAAGCACGCGTCTGACCTCGGTATAGGCGCGGGCTCGGTCTGGGAAGAACATGGCGCTGAACTGGCACACGACGACGTCAAACGAGTTCTCGGGGAATGGAAGATCCATGACGTCGGCTTGGCGCCACGTGACGGGGCGCGTTGTTCCGACCAGTTGGGCGTGCTCAAGCATGTCGGTGTTGAGATCGCTCGCTGTAATCGCAACCGCCTCATCGAGATGCGAGGCGAGGGCGCGGGTGACCACACCGGTCCCGGCGGCAATCTCCAGAACCGAGCCGGGTGCGAGTCGTGCCACACGCTCGGCAAGATCCACTGCGTACGGCTCGAAGATCAGCGGCACGAGGTATCGCTCGTAGGCCGCTGGCACAGAGCCAGCAAAGACAGCATCGTCGTTCGCCATGGTTGTGTCCCAGTCGGGTCGGGGACTTTCGTCACTGACACTTCGTTTAGCGGACTTTAACTCGACCTGGTGGACACGGCAGCGCTGGTCGCGGCTGATTCGTGTGCCAACCGCGTTGCGAGGTCGGGCCTGCTGGCATGAAGCAGTCGGTTGAAGGTCAGGTCCCAACCGCTCGCAGACACGTCGTCTATCCGCAACTCGGGCCGCCGAATTAGGTTGCAGCCATGGACACATTTGAAGGTAAGACCGCCGTCGTGACTGGCGGAGCATCGGGTATGGGTCGAGCCATGGCGTTGCGTTTCGCCCGAGCCGGCATGAATATCGCTATCGGTGATTTGAATGAGGAAGGAATGTCGAGCGTTGTCGCCGAGGCGAAGGCTCTCGGTGTCGAATCCATCGGCGTGCGCACCGACGTCGCAGACGAAGACGCCAACGTTGCGTTGAATGCAGCGGCATGTGAAGCGTTCGGTCAGGTCAA
>JBDNHG010000666.1:0-3535 GCA_041688925.1 Acidimicrobiales bacterium
CCCTCGGTAGAGTCAGTAACGACCACGGCCACGACGGCGACCACGACAATGGCCGCGACCGTCACGGGCAACGACTTGGCTCACAGCGGCACCGAGCCGTTCGTCTTGGCGTATCTGGGAACCGGGTTTCTTGCGTTCGGCGCGTTCGCCATGGGCATTCGACGAGGCAGCCCGAACGACTGACGTCAGGCCTGTTCGGCCACGTCGGCCGGCAGATCAGACGGTCGCTTCACAGTGAGTTGCCGGGTGGTGGCGCGGTGCGAATCGGCAGCCAATTTTGCGCCGAAACCAATGGCGGCAATACCAAACGGGACGACGATTGTTTGCCAGGTGGCGAGTTGTCCAACGGCGTAGCTCGCGGCGAACACCACGCTGCTTGTCGCTACAACCGCCACGGTGGCGACCGCAGCGTTCGTCCACACCCCTCGAGTAACCCGCGGCGCGCGATGTAAAACACCGGCCAGGTCATGCAAGACGAGGGTGACCAGAAGCCCTGCTCCGACGGCCGCCATCACCAGCACAGATGTCTCGGCGAGCACAGTGCCCACGGCGAACAGCATGGCTCCGGCACCGCTGGAAACTGCCGACCCGACCACGGATCCGATGAAGATGATGCCTGCGGCGACCAAGAGAATGCCGAGCACATCGTCTTGGTTACGGTTCGCGTTGACCAGAATGGCAAGCGCGACCGGCACGGCGAAGGTCGCAATGGCACACAGCGGGCCCAAACGCGCCAATCGATCGAGGCGCAGCGTCAACATCATCGCCTCGTCACCATGAGCGGCCTCGAGCCATTGCCAGTCGCAGCTGACGCACCTGGTTGATCACGGTTGTGACCGGCTCATCACCAGCCCACGACACGATGCCAACGCCGCGCTCGCGAAGTGATTGCACACCAATCTGCTGTTCGACAGCAGCGAGTCGACGGGCCTGGCTGTCGACACGGTTCGTGATGGCGAATCGAGACGTGGCTTGGGCTGTCTGGGTGTCGGGCACCAGCACCGAAACTGGGTTGCCGCGGCTGCGTATCTCGGCGATCAGGCTAACCATCAGAGGATCTCGCAACGGAGACACGGCGACGACGATCGCGTTGTTCGGGATGCTCGAAACAGCGGGCGGCCGGTACATGCGTCGGCTGGCATCGGGAGCATTGCTCACTGCCACCAACTGGTCAGCGATCTGAAACAGCTGATTGCGGCCAAGCTTGGGAGCCAGCCATTGCACGGTGTGGCCCACGACGAGCAGACCTACTCGGTCGTGCATTGCCAAATGGCCACGGCTCAGCGCCATGGCGGCGCTCACCGAGCGGCGTTGTGTTGTTCGCTGGTCATCGCTTTCGCCATCATGCGCGTCAACGATGACGATCATCGTCGTCGACCGGTCGGGATGGCGCAGCGTCACCCACGGCTCGCGACGACGGTTGCTTATTCGCCAATTGATGTGCCTGGTCGAGTCACCTGGCTGAAACGGCCGGATGTCGGCGATCTCCATGCCTTCGCCGCGGTCGCTGCTGAGATGGCTGCCGACGATCCGTCGAAACCGGTCGGTCTCGAGCGTGGCGGTGATGCGATCTTCGGGAAGCCCGATGATCACCGAGGTGTCGGCGCGGGTGTTGACCTCGCCGCCGAACATGCCGAGTCGGTCGGCGACGCGAACAGTGAGCTTGTCGACGCTGGCGATGCCCCACTCGGTCGCCCGTACCGTGAATTTGAGCGTCGCAGTGGACTGAGGCCCGACAGTGGTCACCGCTCGAAGCGAACCGATTGCGGCAAGCCGGTCGCTCGGCGTGAGCTCGACCTCGACCCGGCTGATTCCGAGCGAACTGGCGATCTCGACACAGATCGTGATCTCGTCACCTTCGACAACGCGGCTGCGGTCGGGGTGGATGCGAACGGTGCCGTCGACCGGGCGCCACAACGCCAACGATGCGGCGACAGCGACGGCGAAGGGCGTGGTCAGAGCGAGAATGTCGGGTCGACGCAGCGCTATAGCGCTCGCAAGGCCGGCGAACGTGATCAGGCAACACATGTCAAACAGCGGCAATCGCCGCGCCAGATCGCGGTCGCCCGTCAAGGCGACCATTGTCGACGGCTCGGTCATGGCATCGAGGGCGGGTAGGGCCATCGGCGTTAGGTTGCCGAGTTGTCGTGCGCGGCCATCGAAGCCGGCAGCGGCACGGTGTCGAGGCAGTATTCGACGATGTCGCCGCCAGAAACGCCTCGGAGCCATTCGTCGGGTTTGAGGATCAATCGGTGGGCGAGGGCAGGCACAGCGATCGCATGCACATCGTCGGGAATGACGAAGTTGCGACCGTCAAGGGCCGCCCAAGCACGTGAGGCGCGCAGCAGGGCAAGTGACCCACGGGGGCTGGCCCCGGCATCGGTGCGGCCCGAGTCTCGGGTCGAGGTCACGAGCTCGACCATGTACTGCGCAACGCTGCGTTCGACCTGTACTGCCTCGACCGCGACCTGGAGGTTGCGCAGTGTCTCTGCATCGATCACCTGCGACAGCGCCACCTCTTCGCGGCCCCGGCCGGCGCGACGCATGAGGATTTCAGTCTCGGCGGTGACGTCGGGGTAACCCACGTTGAGGCGCAACAGGAAACGGTCGAGTTGGGCTTCGGGGAGGGGATAGGTGCCACCCGATTCGATTGGGTTCTGCGTGGCGATGACGATGAATGGCTTCGGCAAGCGATGGCTGGTGCCGTCGACGGTCACCTGCTGTTCTTCCATTGCCTCGAGTACCGCGGATTGGGTCTTCGGCGGGGCACGATTGATCTCGTCGCCGAGCACGAGGTTGGCGAAGACCGGCCCGGGTTTGAACGTTCCCGACGTGCTGCCCGCCTCGAACAAGGTCGAACCCGTGATGTCTCCGGGCACCAGGTCGGGCGTGAACTGCACCCGGCTGAAGTCGAGATCGGCGACCTGCGCGACCGACCGGGCAATCAAGGTTTTGGCCAGCCCCGGTACATCCTCGAAGAGCACATGGCCGCTTGCAAAGATGCCGGTCAGCAAAAATTTGAGCACGTCACGTTTGCCGACGATGGCCTTTTCGAGCTCGTCGAGCATGGCGGTGCCATACGTTGCAACATCCCGTGCGGTCAGTGCGGTCGGTGAGGTCATGAAGCGATTTCTCCAGTTGCGTCGAGGTCGGTGATCGACAGTTCGAGATTGCTGATGCGAGCCTCGATCCATGCGTTGTCATGTGATTCGGGGGCCGTGCTGGGGTCGATGCCTCGTAGCTGTTCGAGGGTTTCGATCTCGGCCACGAGGTTCTTCCACCGCGACGGGTTGTCGCGCCCAGACAGCAACGCCGTCTGCCATCGACGTTCGTGCGGGTTCAGATTGCGTCGACGACGGGGCGTCACGGTGACAACACCCCACGAGCCGCGGTTGTTCGAGCCGCCCGAGGTGCCGGTTGCACCGGTCGTCGCGGCCGACAAGATGAGCACGATCGTTGCGAGGATTGCCGCTGCGGTCAGCAACCCGGTCATGTAGACACCTTTGACCGGCGCTTGGCAATTCGGCTCCACGAC
>JBDNHG010000667.1:0-2161 GCA_041688925.1 Acidimicrobiales bacterium
CACGAGAACGGCGGTTACGAGTTCGCGTACACGCCTCATATCGCCAAGGCGCAGTTGTGGGAGACCAGTGGCCACCTCGACTTCTACGCCGACAGCATGTATCCGCCGATGGAACTCGACGGCGCTACGTACTACCCCAAGCCGATGAACTGTCCGTTCCATGTGATGATCTACAAGTCATCGCAGCGCAGCTACCGCGACCTGCCGATGCGCATCTTCGAACTCGGCACTGTCTATCGCTATGAGTTGAGCGGGGCCATCCATGGCCTGTTGCGCAGCCGGGGCTTCACCCAGGACGACAGCCATATCTTCTGCACCCGTGAAGACATGCAAGATGAGCTGGCATCGTTGCTGGACTTCGTGCTCTCGGTGCTCAAGGCATTTGGGTTCGACGACTTCCAGGCCAAGCTGTCGACTCGTCCGCCCGAGAAGTCGGTCGGCGACGACGAGATTTGGGAAGCCGCAACCGACGGTCTGCGGGCTGCACTCGAAACCGCCCGGCTCGACTATGTGGTCGACGAAGGTGGCGGCGCGTTCTATGGCCCCAAGATCGATGTCGACGTCAAAGACGCCATCGGCCGCTCCTGGCAGCTCTCGACAATTCAAGCCGACTTCAATCTTCCCGAACGATTCGATCTCGAATACGTGGCGAACGACGGCGAACGCAAACGTCCGGTCATGATTCACCGAGCATTGCTCGGAAGCGTCGAACGTTTCTTTGGCGTCTTGCTCGAGCACTACGCGGGCGCCTTCCCCGTATGGCTGGCTCCACTGCAGGTGCAGATCCTGCCTGTGGCCGAGGCGCACGAGGATTACGCCGCCGAGCTCGCATCTCGCCTCAAGGCCGCGAAACATCGCGTCGAGGTTGTTGCCGCCACCGACCCGCTCGGCAAACGGGTGCGCAACGGCAAGTCAGCCAAGATCCCCTATGTGTTGGTGGTCGGCGACGACGATGTCGCCAACAACACCGTCGGCGTCAATGCCCGAGGCCAAGAGGTCGACCGCGACGTCAGCGTCGACGACTTCATGAGCCGCTTGGCAACCGACGTCGAAACCCACGCGTAGCCCGTGCTCGATCGGCTGTGGGCGGGGTGGCGCAGTTCCTTCGTGACGGGCAAAGCAACACCGACAAACCTGCCCGACGGCAGCGAAGGCACGCTGTTCGAGCGCATTCTGAGCGCAACCGATGACGAGGCCGCCGGCATCATCCATCGCGGCATTTTCGTTTCGGTCGTGCTCAATGCGTATCCCTATGGCAGCGGACACATGCTCGTTGTGCCGAATCATGGCGTGGCCAAATTGAGTGATCTGAATTCGGTCGAATCACGAGACCTGTGGGACACCGTGCAACACGCCGTCGGCGTCGCCGAGACGGTGTACACGCCGCCGGGAATCAACGTGGGGTTGAACCAGGGCCGGGCGGGCTGCGCAAGCGTGCCCGACCATCTGCATGTGCATGTCTTGCCTCGATGGGATGCCGACACCAATTTCATGACGTCGATTGCCGAAACCCGGGTGCTCCCCGAACCGCTCGGTGAGTCAGCCCGCAAACTACGGGCCGCTTGGTAGAGCACAGACCAACGATTGGTGACCAAACACGGCGCAGAGAGCGAATTTGCTCATAGGTAGGCCGCGGTGAGGGCTGCATCGAATACCGTGTCGGCGTGAACGAGGCCGACGAAGATGTGACGCCCGAGGACGAGATCGCCCTTGACCAGACCCCGGTCGGTAACGAAGGCACCATTCGCGATGAACTTCCCGAGGATCTCAACGCCAGCGAGTTCGTAGGGCCCTATGTGTTCCCGAACAACAATCGGCGGCGCATCCCCGGCGTGCTCTACATAGTTATTGGGCTGGCCTTCGTGTTGCTCTACCTCTTGGTCGACGATTCACCGTTGGTCAATCAGGGATGGGCATGGGGTGGGGGAGCGCTTGCGGTCATCGGCGCCTACAACCTCGTCGCTGGTTGGAGCCTGAAGATCGATGAAAACGATGCGCTGGTGCAGGCAACCCGCACGGTCGGGTTTCCCGTGGGCCATGCATCGGCCCAGCTCGGGTGGCGTGGCTGGTTGAGCCGCCCGACGTGGCGCATCCTGCTGTATTCGAACGAACAACAGCCGACGAAACGCGGTCTTGTCCTGATCGATGGCGTCGATGGCGA